>NZ_JBSGXP010000168.1:0-18951 GCF_053610105.1 Kitasatospora sp. NPDC054939
GCGCCGACCCGAACGGCGCAGCGGCCCGGCCCGGCCAGGGCCCCGGCACCCGCCGAACCGCCCACCGCCGAACCGCCCACCGCCGAACCGCCCGCGAGCCCACCGTCGCTCGACCCGCTCGCGGGGCCCGCCGCCCCACCCAGCATCACCCAGCATCACCACCCACCGCCCCGCCCATGAACCGCCGGCCGAACTGCCCATTGCGCCGGACCGGTTCCGCCCGGGCGCCGCAACCGGCATGATCGGCAACGGGCTCCCGACGCCGTAGGCCCGGAGCCCGGACAGCCGACCGGAACAGACCCGCACCGCCTCACCAGTCAAGGACATCCGATGCGCAGCGTCTCCACCACGCCCGACTCCCCGGCGAACCCGCTCCCCTCGACCGCACAGCCTGCCCCGGGCGGGCCGACCGGCCGGGCCGCCGGCCCGGTGCTGATCGGCGCGACCGTCGCGACGGGGCTCATGGCCGGACTGCTCTTCGCCTTCTACGTGTCCGTCATGCCGGGGCTCGCCGAGGGCGACGACCGTACGTACGTCACCGCGATGCAGAACATCAACCGGGTCATCGAGAACGCGGTGTTCGGCCTGGTCTTCGTCGGCGCGTTCGCCGCGATCGCTGTCGCGGCGTGGCTGGAGCACCGGGCGGGACGGCGTGCCGTGGTGCGCTGGGTGGGTGCGGCGCTGCTGCTGTACGCGGTGATGCTGGGCCTCACGGCGGGGGTGAACGTCCCGCTCAACACCGAACTGGCCGACGCGGGCGATCCGTCGACGATCGCCGACCTGGCCGCCGTCCGCGCCCGCTTCGAGGACACCTGGGTGGTCTCCAACGCCGTGCGCACGCTGGTCTGCACCGCAGCCCTCGGCGCCCTCGGCCGGGCGCTGCTCCTGCACGGCCGCCTCAGCCGCTGACCCCGGCCCGGCCGCCCGGGCACGGGGGCCACCACGCCACCCGGCCACCCGCCACCACGGCACCCGGCGATCTGCGCACCCGCCACCCGCCACCCGGCCACCCGGGCCCCCGCCCACGCCCCGCTCTCCTCCTACGAGAGCGGGGCGGACGCGTCGCCAGGTGCCGCAGGGCGGGGCACGGTGTCCCTGAAGCGCGCCGACAGGCCTGCTCGCGCGGTGCGGGCGGGCCCGGAATTGCCTCCCGGTCGCAGCGTCGGCCGTGGAGAATCGGGGCATGCGCATTCGAGAAGTCCGGACCGAGGACCTGCCGTTGCTCCAGGACATCGAGCGGGCGGCCGGGTTGTGCTTCCGCGACGTCGGCATGCCCGAGATCGCCGACGACGAACCGCTGCCGCTCGACGAACTCGCCCGGTACCAAGGGGCGGGGCTGGCCTGGGTGGCCGTCGGCGAGGCGGGTGTTCCGGTGGCCTACCTCATCGCCGACCACGTCGACGGGAACCTGCACGTCGAACAGGTGTCGGTGCACCCGGACAGTGCGCGCCGCGGCATCGGGCGGTCGCTCCTGGAGCATCTCGCGGAACGGGCGGCGACCGGCGGCGTCCCCGCCCTGACCCTCACCACGTTCGCCGACGTGCCCTGGAACGCCCCCTACTACGCACGCTGCGGGTTCCAGCCGCTCGACGACGACCTGCTCGGTCCGGACCTGCAGGACATCCGCGCACGGGAAGCGGCCCACGGCCTGGACCGGTGGCCGCGGCTGTGCATGCGCCGGGCCGTCTGACCGCTGCCCGGCGGCCGTGACCGTCCACGTCGCCGACCGTCCTCCACCGGCCCGCGTGCCGACCGGCCTGCAGCACATCGGCCCACCGGTCCGCCGGGTTCGCCTGCGCCGGATCGGTGAACCTCCGCGGTCACTGCCCTAGCCGATCAGACGGCGGCGCCAGTCGAGCGGGGTGACGGTGATGGCACGGTTGGGGTTGTGGTCCCAGTCGGTGCGGAGACCGACGGCTTCGAGGGCGGCCACGATCTCGTGGCCGACGGCCGTGGTGGTGTCGGCCGAGTCGTCGAAGCCGCCGTAGTAGAGCGTCAGGCCGCGGCCGGCCGCGGCGGAGTCCGTGGACTGGGTGTGGAAGTACACGAAGCCGCGGGCGTCGGGGCCGGCCTCGCCGCCGATCTCGGAGTGGCCGCAGCTGCCGCAGCAGGTGAAGTTCTCGCGGGCGGTGATGCCGGCCTCCTCCAGGGCGGTGAAGGCGCGGGTGAGCCGTTCGGGGTCGGTCTCGTCCTGCCAGCGGGCCTGCTCGGCGACCCGCTCCAGCCACAGCCGGTCGGCCAGTGCCTCCGCCTGTTCGCGCGAGACGGGCCTGCGGCCGGGGGTGACCAGGTAGTCCTCGGCGAGTTCGGCCAGGTCGGCGCGGGAGGCGTAGCCGCCGGTCAGTACCTCGCGGACGCGGGCTTCGAGCTGCGCGCGTTCGGCGTCGTCGAGGTCGAGGGGCGGCACCTCGCGGACGGGGCCGAGGTCCAGCGGCTCCCAGTCCGGACCCGCGTCCCATCCGTCGTCCTCGCGGGCCCAGCCGGTGAGCAGGGCCAGTACGGCGCCGGGTCCGCCGACCGTCGTGCGGAAGTGCCGGTCCGCGGCGCCGTCGCGGTGTTCCAGGGTGTAGTCGCCGCCGGACCGGTGCCAGACCTGGGCGAAGACGTCGGGCAGGTCGGGCACCCGCTGGACGACCAGGAACCGGTCCCTCTCACCGCCGATGCGCCGGACCAGCCCGGCCAGTTCCTCGGCGGACACCTGGACGTGCCGCTCGTCGTTCTCCGTCGTCACCACGATCCTGAGCATGCGCAGACTCTGACACGCTCCACTGACATGCACCCTGCCCGGCCCCCAACCGGCCCCAACCGGCCCCAACCGGCCCCGACCGGCTCCGACCGGCTCCGACCGGCCCCCGCCCAGCGCCGAGCGGCCACGCGGGCTACGCCGCTCCCCGGCTGCGGCGGGCGGCGCGGCGATCGAGGAGGCGGCCGAGGCCGAAGTAGACGGCGACGGCGTAGGCCCAGCCGACGAGGATGTCGATGATGAAGTGCTCGGCCCCGTACACCAGGGTGAAGGCCATGGCGAGCGGATAGGCGGCGAGCAGGACCCGGGCGGTCGGGCCGGCGCCGGGCCAGAAGAACAGGGTGACCAGCAGCGGGTATGCGGAGTGCAGCGAGGGCATCGCGGCGACGTCGTTGGAGAAACGGCTGCCGTTCTCGAACACCGAGGCGGCCGTGGGGAGGCCGAGGTGGCCGAGCACGTCGCCGACGACCCGGGTGAGGGCGGGCATCCGGCCCTCTTCGGCGGCCAGCCAGGGGGGTACGGCCGGGTAGAGGATGTAGGTGACGAACCCGGCGTAGGTGAGGGCGAGGTAGTAGGCGAGCAGGCGCCGGAAGCGGGCGTGGTTGCGTCGCCAGAGGACGGCGAGCAGGACGAAGACGACGAAGAAGTGCGACATGTAGACCGCGACCGTCAGGTAGTCGTGGAGTCGCGGGCGGCCGGGGGTGTACAGGGCGTACTGCAGGCGTACCGTCCAGGTCTCGCCGAAGCCGAGTACCCGGTCGAAGGCGAGCTGGGGGTGCAGATAGGGCGGCCAGGGCGTGTGGGCTCCGTAGCCGCGCAGCAGCGAGTACGTCCAGACCACGGCCATCACCGGCACCCAGTCGCGCAGGACGTGCAGTCCGCTGCGCCAGCCGCCGCCGCTGTGGACGGCGGCGGCCAGCAGGGCACCGATCAGCCAGAGGAACACCAGGTCGTTGGTGTAGGGCACGCCGTGCGTCCACACCCACCAGGCGAACAGTCCGAAGTAGAGCGGCCAGGCCGCCCGGCGCCAGCTGCGCCAGCGGCCGTTGGCCCTGGTGGCGGTGGACCCGGCGGGCAGGGTCGGGGGACGAAGGTCGGGCACGGCCCACTCCCGGCGGATCGACGGAACGCACTGGCAGTGCCACGGAGCGTATCCGCGCCGTCCGGCCGAACCACCGCCGTGGTGATCGTTTTCGCCCGTTCGGGCAGGCAAGCCGTCGGGCGGCGGCCGATCCGGTGGTGCGTCAGTCCTCGCGGGCGGAGCAGACCGCGGACCACAAGGCCGCACGACCGCAGACCGCAGACCGCAGACGCTGAGCTGCGGTCGTGCGGTCGTGCGGTCGGCGTTCGAAGAGCGGTGCCGGCGTCAGGCTTCAGGGGTCAGGCGGACTGGCCGGCGATGTCGACCAGCCAGGTGATGCCGAAGCGGTCGGTGCACATGCCGAACACGTCGCCCCACATCTGCTTCTCCAGCGGCACCATGACCGTGCCGTCGGCGGAGAGCCGCTCCCAGTAGCCGCGCAGTTCGTCGGCCTCGTCGCCGCTCACGCTGACGGAGATGTTGGTCCCGGGGTTGTGGGGCATCCCGGGCGGGGTGTCGGACGCCATGAGGGTGAAGCCGTTGGTGGTTTCGAGCATGCTGTGCATGATCTTGTCGGCGAACTCGGCGGGGGCCTGCGCCTCGGCCGGGGCGCTCTGGCTGAACTCGCCGAAGGTGTTCGTGGTGAGCGTGCCGCCGAAGACGCCCTGGTAGAACTCCATGGCCTGGCGGGCGTTGCCGTCGAAGCTGATGTACGGGTTGAGTCGGGTGGGCATGCAGTGTCCCTTCCTGGTGACCGGCTGGTGGACCGACCGGTGGGGTGCCCGGGGGCGGGCGGGTCAGGCGATGCCACTGTCGGGGAGGGTGCCCATGGCGGCTGCGGCGCGCCGCTCCAGCTCGTCCGCGGGGACGTCCTCCTTGTGGGTGGCGACGCTCCAGCGGTGGCCGAAGGGGTCCTCGAACTGGCCGGTCCGATCGCCGTAGAACTCGTCCTTGACCGCCTGGAGTTCGGTGGCGCCCAGGTCGAGCGCTCGGGCGAAGGCCGCGTCGACGTCCTCGACGTAGGCGTAGAGGACGACGGGGGTGCCGCCCACCGTCGTCGGTGCGAGGAAGCCCATCTCGGGGTACTCGTCGGCGACCATGACGACGGAGTTGCCGATCTGCAGTTCGGCGTGCCCGATCCTGCCGTCGGGGCCGGCTGCGCGCATGCGTTCGGTCGCGCCGAGTACGGCGATGTAGAAGTCGATCGCGGCGGCGGCGCCGTCGATGCAGAGGTAGGGCGTGACGCGGGGGGAGTCCTCGGGCACTGGTTTGACGCTCACCGGTTCGGGGCCTTCCGATCAGTGCCGTCGGCCGTGCGGCCGACCGCCGTTCGACGCGGGGAGGGCACGGCGGGACGAGCCGGACGTGCCCGGACCAGCGTGGCACGGGCCGTCGGGGTGTGCAGCCCGGGGCCGCGGGCAGAGGGGCCGGAGGGGACGCCCGCCCCATACGGCCCGCACGAGGACGCCCGCCCCATACGGCCCGCACGAGGACGCCCGCCCCGCTCCCTTCCTAGGGAGCGGGGCGGGCGCGTTCGGCGGTGCGGTGGCGCAACCGTGCCGCGGTGTGACTGCGCATGGGCGCCGGGATGCAGGGACGAACCGGGATGCACGGGCGAACCGGGGTGCAGGGACGAACCGGGGCCGAGATGGGGCCGGGACGGCGGCCGGCCGGGTCAGCCGGTGCTCCCGCCGTGCAGGACGAGCGCCCAACAGAGGCAGACCAGTGCGCCGGTGCAGAGCAGGGCGCGCACGATGTTCCAGCGCACCCAGGTGGTCTCGAAGCGGGCGCGAACCGGGGCGGGTTCCGCGATCCGGTCGGGGGAGCCCGCCTCGGCCAGGGCGTTGTTCAGCGGGATGTTGATGGCCCGGGTGACGACCAGCGAGGCCACGTAGCAGACCAGCGCGCCGATCACGGCGGGCAGCGCGCGGTGTCCGGCGGAGGGCAGGTGCAGGGCGAGTGCGGCGGCGGTGAAGAGCAGGGCGCCGACGAAGCCGAGCAGGAACCAGCCGTTGAGGATCGCCACGTTGATGCGTTGCATGACCTCGATGAAGGTGCGGTCGTCGGTGCCCTTCAGCCCGGGCATGACGGAGCAGGCGTACGCGTAGAAGAGGCCGGTGGTCAGGCCGGTGGTCATGGTGGCGGCCACGAGCGCGATGACGCGCAACAGTTCCATCGGGGCGGATTCCTTCCGGTGCACAGGGGCTGACAGCTGCCAGCCCGAACGCTCATGAGCCTCTCAAATGATCAAACGTCAATCCATGTTCCAGAGTCTAGAGTTGTGGGGTGGATACTCTCATGGGGCTGTTGGACGGCCCGAAGGCGCGTGGGGCGTTCCTGCTGCGTTCGGTGCTCGACCCGCCGTGGTCGCTGCGCATCGAGGACCGCGCCCCGCTCTCCGTGGTGACCATGATCGAACGCGACGCCTGGGTGCTGCCCGAGGGCGGTGAGCCCGTCCGGCTGCGCCCGGGGGATGTGGCGCTGCTGCGCGGGCCGGCGCCGTACACGGTCGCGGACGACCCCGGCACGCCGACCACCGTCCGGGTGGGGCCGGGCCAGGACTGCACCAGCGACGGGGTGAGCGTCGCCGAGTCCCTCGCCCTGGGCGTACGGACCTGGGGCGGCGGCAAGGGGCCCGACGCGGCGGTGATGCTGACCGGGACGTACCAGGCCGACCACGAGATCGGCCGCCGGCTGCTGGCCTGCCTGCCCGCCCTGCTGGTCCGTCCCCTGGGACGGGCCGCGGGGGCCGGCGGCGCGTCCGGAGCCGGAGCCGGAGCCGGATCCGGTGGCGGTGCCGGGGCCGGTACGGGCGGCGGGCTGCGGACCGACGACGTCCTGGTCGGCCTGCTCGCCGAGGAGATCGGCCGCAGCGAGCCGGGTCAGGAGCTCGTCCTGGACCGCCTGCTCGACCTGCTGGTGATCGGCGTCCTGCGGACCTGGCTGGCCCGGCCGGAGGCGGGGGCGCCGGCCTGGTACCTCGCCCAGGGCGACCCGGTGGTGGGCCCGGCCCTGCGGGTGCTGCACGAGGAGGTCGCGTACCCGTGGACGGTGGCCTCGCTCGCCGCCCGGGTCGGCATCTCCCGTGCCCACCTGGCCCGCCGCTTCACCGAGTTGATCGGTGAGCCGCCGATGGCGTACCTGGCCTCGTGGCGGCTGGCGCTGGCCGCGGACCTGCTCGCGGATCCGACCCGCACGATCGGCTGGGTCGCCGGACGGGTGGGGTACAGCAGTGCGTTCGCGCTCAGCGCGGCGTTCAAGCGGGTCCGCGGGGTCAGCCCGCAGGAGCACCGGCGGCTGGCCGCGGCGGCCGTACCGGTGGAGGCGGGGCCGCCCGTGCCGGGCACCGTGGTGCTCGCGGGCTGAGGCCGGTGCCGGGGCAGTGGGCACGACGCCGACCGTACACGCCTGCCGCGCCTGTTGCCCGATGCCACCGGCCGCCTGTCACCGGCCGCCTGTCGCCTGCCACCTGCCGACCGGGATCGGCCGCCCGCCGACCGGGATCGGGCGGCCTTCCGGTCAGTCCGGCTTGCCGAGCAGGCGCGAGAGGCGCTCACCGGCGGCGCGGTCGAAGCCCTCGGGGGTCTCCACCCCGAGGGCTTCGGCCAGTTCGCGCAGGTGGAGTTCGGCGAGCGCCTCGGTGAGCTCCGCGAACGCCTGGGCGGCGTCCCGGGCCCGCCACAGGCCCGCGAGCACGGCCGCCGCGCCGCCCAGGGCGGCCGGCCACCACCAGAGCCCGAGCAGGAGGTAGCCGCCTCCCCAGGCGCAGAGCCGGGCGGCGGCGCCCAGCTGCAGGCGGGCGGTGTGCAGTTCGGTGCGGGTGCCGTCGGCCGCCAGCAGCCACAGGTGCGGCCAGGCGGCGGCCAGGTCGAGCCGGTAGGCGCGCCGGAGCCGGCGGCCGGGCGCGGCGAGGCGGTCGCCGGTACGGAAGGGGTGCCGCGGTGCGAGGGTGCCGAGCCGGTTGCGGTCGGCGTGGGCGCGTTCGGCGCGTTCGACGAGTTCCCCGGCGTCGGGCGCACCGGAGATCCGGGCACGCCCGGCGGCGACCAGGGCCGTGCGGTAGACGGCGTCCGCGGCGCGCCAGCGGCGGAGCCTGCGGTCGGCGAGCCGGCGCAGCAGCGGGCCGACGGGCTCGGCGTACCAGAGGCGTTCCAGGGCCGCGCCGAGGCCCTGTGCCGCGGTGCCGACGGCCGCGGCGGCGGCGAGCAGCACCAGCGCGGCCAGCGCGAGGGCGCCGGCGCTGTGGGCCTGCGGGGAGGCGGCGACCTCCACCAGACGGGTCCGCAGCAGGCCGGCGTCCGACCAGCGCTGCTGGCCGAGGGTCAGGGCGGTGCCGAGGACCAGCAGGTACAGCAGGCCGGGGATCGCCAGCAGGGCGAGCCAGCGTTCGGCGATCCGCCCGCCGAGGGCGCTGAGGAAGGCGCCGGTCACCGCAGTCCGACCGCCCGCAGCGGCCGGTCGAACACCCGGCAGGCGGGCGGCCGTTCGGCGTCGGGGTCGGGCGCCTCCACCCGGCCGCACTGGAGGCCGGGGCAGGCCAACACGTACAGGTCGGGGTGGGCGGCACCGGGCACCGGCAGGCCGCGGTAGGCGGGGGAGACGGGGGTCGGGGTGCTGCGGTAGGAGCCGAGGCCGGCGCTGTGCCCGGCCATCAGCAACTCCTCCTCCAGCTCGTCGAACAGGTCGTCGAGTTCGGCTGCGGTCCGACCGGCCCGCAGCTCGGCCAACAGGCGGTCGAGCAGGTCGGCGCCCTCGGCGCCGAGCCGCGGCAGGCCCGCCCCGGTCCGGCCGGGGCCGCCGCTGCCCGCAGGCCCGCCACCCGTCGCTGCTGCGGCCAGCCGCCGGCACAGCTCGCCGAGGCGGGCGTGGCCGAAGGCGTCCGCCGGGGCCTCCCGAGTACCCGACGCCCCCGCCGGGGCTCCTGCCGGCGGCGGTGCCGCGGGACCTTCCGCCGGAGCACCCGCGGCGGACCCGTCCGGCCGTGCACCGCCGCCCTGCGCCGCGACCCGCGGCACTTCGCGTGCGGGCCCCGTGCCCCGTCCCTCCGGCGCGCCGCCTTCCGCCTCCACCGCCACATGTCCTCCGTGCCCCGAAGTCCGGGAGTCCGCGCCGTCCCCGACGCCGCCCCGGCGCACCCTGTCCTGCCGTGTCCTGCCGTCCGTGCGGTTCCCGCCGTCCGGGTACCGGCCACCCGGCCGTACCGCCCGGACGCGGTACCGCCCGGGCGCCGTCGACCGTGATCCTCACAGCTTGGCATCCCTGACGGTTTGTTCGCTATCGTCGGCGGTAATCTCCGATACAGCCAGGCCAGTTGGCACCGGTCCGAGCAGGAGGTGGTCGCGGCGGACGCACGGGGGGCGGAAGCGGCGCAGCGGGCAGGTCAGTTGCTGCTGCAGTTCTCCCGGACGGGCGAGGCGCCGGCCCTGGACGCCGCGATCTCGCTGTACCGGGAGTACCTGCGCACGTCGGGCGGGCCGGGGGCGCCGGGACCGCGGGGGCCGTCGGAGTCCGAGCGGGCCCTGGCCGCGGCGGCGAGCAACCTGCTGGCCGCGCTGCTGGCCCGGTGGCAGGCCCGCCACGAGCGGGCGGACCTCGACGAGATCGTCACCCTGGCGGGTGAGCGGGCGCACGCCCGTCCGCCCGCCGAACAGGACGTCCGGATCCTCGGGCTGGCGCTGCGGGACCGCTTCGGGGCGGACGGCGATCCGGCCGATCTGGACCGGGCGGTCGCGGCGTTCGGGCTGGCCGTCGAGCTGCCGCAGGACCCGGAGGTCCGGGCGCAGACGCTGAGCAGTCTGGGGGGTGTGCTGCGCGACCGGTTCGAGGCGACCGGCAGCGCGCGGGACCTGGAGGCCGCCGAACGGGCGGAACGCCGCGCCGCGGAGGCCGCTCCCGTCGGCTCCGCCACCTGGGTGGCGGCCGTCGGCAACCTCGCGGTGACCCGCTACCGCACCTACCGCCAGGACGGTGACCGGGCGGCCCTGGCCGAGGCGCTGGAGCTGCTGCGGGAACTGCTGCCGGCCTGCCCGCCGGGGAGTGCGCACCGTCCGCGCGTTCTGCACAACCTCGCCGAGGTGCTGCGCACGTCCGCGGAGCAGAGCGACGACCCGGGCCTGCGGGCCGAGATGCTGTCGGTGCACCGGACGGCGCTGCGCGAGGCCCCGCCCGGTCACCCGGCCCGGCCGGACCGGCTGGCCTGGCTGGGTGTCGCGCTGCGGCTGACGGCGGAGGCCACCGACGACCTGGTGGCGCTGCGCGAGTCCGCCGAGCTGCTGCGCGCCGCCGTGCGCCTGCTGCCGCCCGGCACCGAGCGGCACGCGACCGCGCTGAACAGCCTCGGCAACGCGCTGCACCGGCTCGCCCAGTACACGGGTGACACGGCGGTGCTGGACGAGGCGGTGGCCGCGCTGCGCCGGGGGCTGACCGAGGCGCGTCCCGGCGCCGCCCACCACGCCGACCTGCTCGCCAACCTCGCCGTGACCCTGCGCGAGCGCTACCTGGAGACGGGGGACCTGGCCTCCCTGGAGGAGGGCGCGGCGCTGGCCCGGGAGGCGCTTGCCGGGGCCGGCCCGGTGGCCGGGGCGGTGCGGCTCGGCAACCTCGGGGTGGTGCTGCAGAGCTGGTACGGCCGGACCGGCGACCCTGCCACGCTGGGCGAGGCGGTCGACGCGGCCCGGGAGGCGCTCGCCCGCACCGCCTCCGACGACCCCGCGATCGGCGACCGGCTGAACCACCTCGCCAACGCGCTGCGCGAGCGGTTCGGTGCGACGGGGGAGCAGCGGGACCTGGACGAGGCGATCGCCCTGCTGGAGCGGGCCGCGGACGCGATCCCGTACGGCCGGCCCGCGCTGGCACTGGCGCTCTCCAACCTCGGGTCGGCCCGGCTCACCAAGCACCGCACCGCGGACGCGCCGGGGGTGCTGGAGCGGGCGGTCAGCGACCTCGGCCGGGCCGTCTGGGCGACCGAGGACGGCAGTGCGGCGCACGCCGGCTACCTGTGCGAGTACGGCGACGCCCTGCACGCGCTGTACGAGCGGGGCGGCGACCGGGGGGTGCTGCGGGCCGCCGAGGACGCCTACCGGCAGGCCGCGCTGACCGAGGCGCTGGCGGCGTCGGACCGGGTCGGCGCCGCCTGGGACTGGGGCGCGGCGGCCGCCGGCGACGGCCGCTGGGACGACGCCCTGGAGGGCCACCGGCTCGCCCTCGACCTGCTGCCGTTCGCCGCCTCGGGGCGGATCGCGCGCGGGGACCAGCAGCACCGGCTGGCCCGCCTGTACGGGCTCGCCGCCGAGGCCGCCGCGTGCGCGGTCAACGCCGGGCGGCCGGAGGAGGCGGTGCAACTGCTGGAGCAGGGCCGGGGTGTGCTGCTGGGCCGGGCGATGGCGTCCCGGGACGGCTGGGGGCGGCTGCGCGAGGAGCACCCGGACCTCGCCGAGCGCTTCCAGGAGCTGCGGGACCGGCTGGACACGCTGGAGCCGGACACCACCGACCCGCTCTCCGGCGACACCGATCTGCGGCACTCCCTGGCCCGCCGGTTCGAGCACCTGGTCGGCGAGATCCGCACCCGCCCCGGTCTCGCCGACTTCCTCGCCCCGCCGAGCACCGCGAGCCTGCTGGCCACCGCCGCGGACGGGCCCGTGGTGCTGGCCTACTGCAGCCCGCACCGCAGCGACGCGCTGGTCCTGCGGCCCGGCGGGGTGCTGCTCGTGCCGCTGCCGCGGGCCACTCCGCGGGCGGTCGCCGAGCAGACCGCCCGCCTCGACGAGGCGCTGGCCGCCGCCATCGATCCGGAGCGGGAGCAGCAGGCCCAGGGTGTGCTGCGGGAGGTGCTCGCCTGGACCTGGGACTGTGTCACCGAACCGGTCCTGGACGCGCTGGGGCTGGCCGGGCCGGGACCGGACGGCCGGTGGCCCCGGATCTGGTGGTCCCCGGGCGGTGCGCTGGCCGCGCTGCCGCTGCATGCGGCCGGCCGCCTCCCGGCCCGGGCCGACGCCGAGCCTTCCGACGCGGTGCCGGACACCGCGCACGCCGGGGCCGACACGCTGCCCGACACCGCCCTGCCGGACCGGGTCGGGGACGGCCCCGCCCGGACCGTGCTCGACCGGGTGGTCTCCTCGTACACGCCAACCGTCCGGGCCCTCGCGTACGCCCGCGCCCGGTCCGCCGCCGCACCGGAACCGGCCGGCCCCGGAACCCCGGCCGGCCCCGAAACCCCGGACGGTTCGTCGCCGCGCCGTCACCCGGCCGCCGGGCTGCTCGCGGTGGCGCTGCCCGACACCCCCGGGGCGCGTCCGCTCACCGGTGCCAAGCGGGAGGTCGACCTGCTCGGCCGGCTGCTGCCCACCGAGGTGCTGACCGGCGAACGGGCCACCGCCGCCCGGATCCTGGCGGCGCTGCCGCACCACGCCCACGTCCACTTCGCCTGCCACGGGGTCAGCGATCCCGTCGATCCCTCCAACACCCGGCTGCTCGCGCACGACCACCGGGCGGAGGCGCTGACGGTCCGCCGGATCTCCCGGCTGGACCTGCCCGTTGCCCGCCTCGCCGTGCTCTCGGCGTGCGACACCGCGCGCGGCAGCGAGGAGCTGGCCGACGAGGCGGTCCACATCACCTCGGCGTTCCAACTCGCCGGCTACCCGCACACCGTGGGCACCCTCTGGCCGGTCCACGACCTCGTCGCGGTGCGGGTCACCCGCCTCCTGTACGGGGCACTGCGCACCGGCGGGCCGACGGAGCCGGGGGTGCCGGCACCCGGACCCGCGGTCCCGGCCGGGCCCGGGCTGGACACCCGGCGCACGGCCGAGGCGCTCCACCACGCCGTCCGGCACTGCCGTGACGCCTTCCCGGAGAGCCCCAGCCTCTGGGCCGCCCACATCCATGCCGGAGCCTGACCGCAGCACCGGACGAAGGAGGCCGTAGCCGTGAAGAAGTGGTGGAAGCGGCGGAGCACCCCGCCGGACGTCCCCGGGACCCGGTCCGGTGCACCGCAGGACCCCGGCGCAGCACAGGACCCCGGGGCACCGCTGGAGCCGGGTGCGCCGCAGGACGCCGTACCGTCCGGGCCCGCGCCCGGGGACTCCGCCGGTCCGCCGATCCGCGGCCCCCGGGGCCGGTCGGCGCCCGGCGGGCAGATCACCCTCACCCTGCTGCACGAGGACGGCGGGGAGGAGGTGGTCAGCGAGGTCGCCGTCCCGCCCGACGAGTGGCACCTGATGCGGGCCAACGGCACCCGTCACCGTCTCGGCCCGGACCATCCGGAGACCCTGGAGGCGTACCGCGACCTCGCCCGGGTCCTGGAGGCGACGCCGGGCCGCGAGTCGCAGGCGCTCGACCTGTACCGGGAGGTGGCCCGCGCCCAGCGCGCGGTGCTCGGCATGCACCACGAGGAGACCCTGCGCACCCTCGGCGAGCTGGCCGAACTCCTCCACCGGACCGGACGGTTGCGCGAGTCCGAGGAGCTGTGGCGGACCGTCCTGCGGGACCGCGCGGCCCTCCTCGGCCGGGACCACCGGGACACCCTGCACAGCGCCACCGGACTGGCCGGCGTGCTGTCGGCCCTGCGGCGCGCCCCCGAGGCCGAGCCGCTGCACCGCGACGTCCTGGACCGGCTGACCCGGCAGTTCGGCCCCGACCACCCGGAGGTGCTCGCCGCCGTCAACGCGCATGCGGCCGCACTGATCGTCTGCGGACGCCACGCGGAGGCCGAGACCGCCCTGCGCGGCCTCGCCGCCCGCCTGGAGGCGCGGTACGGACGCGGTGACGACCGGACGATCGAGGCGCGGGCCAACCACGCCGCCGCGCTCTGCCGGCTGGGCCGCTTCCGGGAGGCCGAGCCGGCGATGCGGGCGGTCGCCGCGGACTGGGCGGCGCTGGCCGGGCCGGACGACGACGCGACGCTCTCCGCCCGCAGCAACCTGGCCGCCGTGCTGCACGGCATGGAGCGCTACCGTGACGCCGTGCCGATCCTGGAGGACGTGCTCGCCCGGCGGTGCGCGACCCTCGGGTCGGGCCACCCGGTGACCGTCCGCAGTCGGGAGAACCTGGCCAACGTGCTGATCGACGTCGGCCGACCGGCCCAGGCCCGGCCGCTGCTCGAACAGTGCCTGGTCGAGTACGCCCGCATCCTCGGCGCGGACCACCCGGACCTGGAGGACATCCGCGACCGCCTCGCCTGGATCGACGAGCAGCGCCGCTGACCCGACGAGTACCACCGCTGCCCCGACCCGCGCAGCGCAGCCGATCGGGCGAACAGCGCCTCCGACCCCGCCGGGGCGTCCGGACCGGAACCGTGCGCGGGCGGGGCGCGTCTCCCGCTGGGTACCGGCGGTCGAAGATCGCCACGGGCCGGGGGACACGGTGGACGACGGAGCGGGGAGCGGCATGGGCGACGTGATCACGGGACGGCCGGCGGAGGCGGCAGGGCCGTCCGACGGCCTGCCGGACGCCGTCCAGCCCGACCGGACCGCGACATCCGCCGAGCCTCCCGCACCCACCGACCGTGCCGCACCCACGGACCCGGCCGCACCCACCGACCAGACACCCATCGACCCCGCACCCACCGACCCCGCCCGCCCGACCCGCCGCGGGCGGCTGCGCACCGCCGCCGTGGTCGCGGCGGGGGTGGCGCTCACCGGGCCGGCCGCGCTCGCCGCGGTCCGGCTCGGCGGCTGGGACGACGGCACCGTACTGGCCATGCCGATGTCGGTGCTCCCGTATGCCGCGCTGCTGACCCTGCTGCTCCTCGCGGCCCTGCTGGCGCTGCGCTCCTGGCGGACCGCCGCCGTCGCGGGTCTGCTGGCGGTGCTCCAGCTCTGCTGGCTGGTACCGCGGTTCGTTCCCGAAGGAACCGCTGTTCCGGCGGATGCTCCGCGGCTGCGCGTGGCGACCAGCAACGCGTACGTGGGCCGGGTGGATGCGGCCGCCCTGGTCCGGCTGGTCCGTGAGCAGCGGGTGGACGTGCTGGCCGTCGAGGAGTTGACCCCGGGCAGGGTGCGGGCGCTGGACGCGGCGGGTCTGGCCGAGCTGATGCCGTACCGCGAGGTGCGGCCCGGCCGGGACAGCGCGCTGTTCTCCCGGTTGCCGCTGAACCGGCTCGGCGACGGTGCCTCCGCGGCGGCCCGGGCGCAGGTGGGGGCCGAGGTGTCGGTGGGCGGCCGGTCCGTCAGACTGATCGCTGTGCACACGTACTACCCGCTGGGGGACGCCCGGAAGTGGGCCGAGAGCTTCGACGGGCTGAAGGCCGCGGCCGAGGGGCGGACCCGTGACGCGGTGTTCCTCGGGGACTTCAACGCGACGCTCGACCACGCCCCGATGCGCGCGCTGCTCGGTACCGGGCTGACGGATGCGCACGCCGCACTCGGCCGGGGCGGGGCGCCGACCTGGCCGGAGTCCAACGACGACTTCCCGCTGCTGCCGCCGGTGATCCAGATCGACCACGTGCTGTACGGCCCGGGGCTGGCGGCGGTCGACGTCTCGGAGCACACCCTCGCGGGCGCCGACCACCGCGCCGTGGTCGCCGAACTCGCCGTCCTGCGCTGACGGTTCGGCCCGCCGGGGGGCAGGCGCGGCCGACCCTCCGATTTTGTTCGGCAGCTATTCAAAGTCTTGAACGATCCTCCAGGAGGTACCTCAAACTTGGACGATTCTCCAGGTTTTGCGTCCAACTAGTGTTCAGAAGATAACGAACATGGACCCATCTGAGGCTGTCTTGAGTTTACTTATTGACGACTGATGACGGGTCCCGGTTAACTCCTCCCCACTCCGCCGCAGTGCTGCGGCGACACCAGGGAGGCTCCCCCACATGAACGCATCGATGCGTCGCGCCCTCTACGGCACCGTCGCGGTCTCTATCGCCCTGTCCATGGCCGCCTGCGGCAAGGCCGGCGGCGACAAGAAGGAGACCGCGGGCACCGGGGACACCAAGTCCATAGGCCTGCTGCTCCCGGAGAACGCATCCTCCACCCGCTACGAGTCCTTCGACCGTCCGTTCATCACCGCCAAGGTCGCGGCGCTCTGCCCGGACTGCAAGGTGCAGTACAGCAACGCCGAAGGCAGCGCGGCCAAGCAGAAGCAGCAGTTCGACACCCTCATCGCCCAGGGCGTGAAGGTGATCCTGCTCGACGCCGTCGACGCCAAGTCCACCCAGTCCTGGGTCAAGGAGGCGGCCGGCAAGGGCGTCAAGGTCGTCGCGTACGACCGCCTGGCCACCGGCCCGGTCGCCGCCTACGTCTCGTTCGACAACGAGAAGGTCGGCGAACTCCAGGGCCAGGCCCTGGTTGAGGCGCTCGGCGCCAAGGCCGCCGAGGCCAACATCGTGATGATCAACGGTGACGAGGCCGACCCGAACGCGGCCCAGTTCAAGGCCGGTGCCCACAAGGCGCTGGACGGCAAGGTCAAGAAGATCGTCTACGAGCAGTCCGGTGAGTGGAAGCCCACCGTGGCCGGCCAGAAGACCGGTGCCGCCATCACCCAGTTCGGCAAGGACGGTTTCCAGGCCGTCTACTCCGCCAACGACGGCATGGCCGGCGCCATCATCACCCAGCTCAAGGCCGCCGGGATCAACGTCCCGGTCGGCGGCCAGGACGCGGGCCTCGACGCCGTCCAGCGGATCGTCGCCGGCGACCAGGCGTACACCATCTACAAGGCGTACAAGCCGCTCGCCGACAGTGCCGCCGAACTGGCCGTCAGCCTGCTGCAGGGCAAGGACATCAAGGCCGTCGCCACCGCTACCGCGGACAGCGCCACGGACAAGGGCATCCCGGCCAAGCTGCTGGAGCCCAAGGTCGTCACCAAGGCCAACATCACCGACACGGTGATCGCCGACGGCCTCTACAAGGCCGCCGACATCTGCACCGGCGACTACGCCGCGGCCTGCGCCACCGCCGGCATCAAGTAGCGCCAGCGGGGCCGCCCTCCGCGGCGAGCCGCCCCCGCCCTACCGGGCCGACCGGACCGGCGCTCCCCGCCCCACCGGGGAGCGCCACCCGGCCGGCCCACCCCTCACCTCCCCGCAAGTCCCCACTCAGGAGATGGTTCACGTGACAGGCGCACCCGTACTGGCGTTGCGCGGGGTCTCCAAGCGCTTCGGCGCCGTCCAGGCGCTCACCGATGTCGACCTGGAGGTCCACGCCGGTGAAGTGGTCGCCCTCGTCGGCGACAACGGCGCAGGCAAGTCCACGCTGGTCAAGACGATCGCCGGGGTCCACCCCATCGACGAGGGCAGCATCGCCTGGGAGGGCCGCGAGGTGCGCATCGCCCGCCCGCAGGACGCCCAGGCCCTCGGCGTCGCCACCGTCTACCAGGACCTCGCGCTCTGCGACAACCTCGACGTCGTCGCCAACCTGTTCCTCGGCCGCGAACTGCGCCGCCGCGGCACCCTCGACGAGGTCGCCATGGAGCAGCGCGCCAAGGAACTGCTGGACACCCTGTCCATCCGCATCCCCAGCGTGCGCATCCCGATCGCCGGCCTCTCCGGTGGGCAGCGCCAGGTCGTCGCGATCGCCCGCGCCCTGGTCGGCGACCCCCGGATCGTCATCCTCGACGAGCCGACCGCCGCCCTCGGCGTCGAGCAGACCGCCCAGGTCCTCGACCTGGTCGAGCGGCTGCGCGAGCGCGGCCTCGGGGTCATCCTCATCAGCCACAACATGGCGGACGTCAAGGCGGTCGCCGACACCGTCGCCGTCCTGCGCCTGGGCCGCAACAACGGCGTCTTCGACGTCGCCGGCACCTCGCACGAGGAGATCATCTCCGCCATCACCGGCGCCACCGACAACGCCGTCACCCGGCGCCAGGCACGCATCGCGGAGGAAGCGAAGTGAGCACCAGCCAGACCACCACCCCCGCGGCCGACACACCCGCCGCCCCCGCGGTCGACCCCCGCCTGCTGGTCCGGCGCGAAGGCGTCGCCGGCTACGCGGAGGAGTTCCGGCGCAAGATCCGCAGCGGCGAACTCGGCGCCCTGCCGGTCGTGCTGGGCCTCGTCGTGATCGCCGTCGTGTTCCAGAGCATCACCGGCAGCTTCCTGCAGGCCGACAACCTCACCAACATCACCAAGTGGATCGCGGGCCCCGGCCTGATCGCCGTCGGCATCGTCTTCGTCCTGCTGCTCGGCGAGATCGACCTCTCGCTCGGCTCGGTGGCCGGCGTCTGCGCCGCCGTCGCCTCCGTCCTGGCGGTCCGCCAGGGCGTCCCGGAATGGCTGGCGATCGTCATCGCCATCGCCACGGCCGTCGCCATGGGGGCCCTGCACGGCTTCTTCTTCGCCAAGATCGGCGTCCCCGCGTTCGTCGTCACCCTGGCCGGCATGCTCGCCTGGAGCGGCCTGCAGGACTACGTGCTCGGCTCGCTCGGCACCATCAACAACATCAACGACGGCTTCATCGCCAGCCTGGACAGCTACTTCCTCGGCGACGGCGACATCTCCTTCGCCTGGCTGCTCGCCGCGGTCGCGGTCGGCGGCTACTTCGCCGCCCAGCTGCTCACCGCCCGCCGCCGCACCGCCGCCGGCCTGCCCGCCCGGCCGATCGGCGAGATCGCCCTGCGCACCGGCGGCCTCGCCGTCCTCGCCCTGGCCGGCGCCTACACCCTCAACCAGGACCGCGGCCTGCCGCTGCCGCTGGTGGTGCTGCTCGGCGTGGTCGTCCTGACCGACTTCGTGCTGCGCCGCACCTCCTACGGCCGGCAGATCTTCGCCGTCGGCGGCGGCATCGAGGCGGCCCGCCGGGCCGGCATCAACGTCGCCTGGATCCGCATCTCGGTCTTCATGATCTCGGCCGGACTCGCGGGCCTCGGCGGTCTGTTCATCGCCTCCCAGCAGGGCTCCGCCGACAAGCTGCTCGGCAGCGGCAACGTCCTGATGAACGCCATCGCGGCGGCCGTCATCGGCGGCACCAGCCTCTTCGGCGGCCGCGGCAAGACCTGGTCGGCCCTGCTCGGCATGCTGGTCATCCAGTCGATCACCGTCGGGCTCTACATGGTGCACGCGGCCCAGGCCATCCAGTACATGATCACCGGCGCGGTGCTGCTCGCCGCGGTGGTGCTGGACTCGGTCTCGCGCCGCACCCAGAAGTCCACCGGACGCGGCTGACCCACCCGCAGGCGACGGCCCGGCACCCGCTCAGGGGGTGCC
>NZ_JBSGXP010000169.1:0-2667 GCF_053610105.1 Kitasatospora sp. NPDC054939
CGGAGGGCGGGCGGGTTGATGGATAAGTAGAAGCTGGACGACGAGGTGGTCGGCTCGCCTCGCGTATTACCCGTCGTACACGCACGCTGTTGGGCCGCCGGGTTCGGGCGGCCCTCCTGCGTGATGCGGCCTCAGGGGCCGGATCTCTAGAGCGCGACGCCGAGCAGCGCGTCCACGGTGCGGGAGACCAGGCCGGGTGCCCCGATCGAGTCGCCGCCCTCGGCGTGCTGCCGCTCGGCCCAGCGGTCCACGGCGGCCAGGGCGGCGGGCGCGTCGAGGTCCTCGGCGAGGGCCGCACGGACCTCGCCGAGCAGTGCCTCGGCCGACGGGCCGTCCGGGCGGGAGACCGCGGCGCGCCAGCGGGCGAGCCGCTCGACGGCCTCGTCCAGGGTGCCCTTGGTCCACTCCCAGTCCTCGCGGTAGTGGTGCGAGAGCAGGGCGAGCCGGATCGCGGCGGGGTCGACGCCCTCGCGGCGCAGCGCCGAGACGAAGACCAGGTTGCCGCGGGACTTGGACATCTTGTGCCCGTCCAGCCCGACCATGCCGGCGTGCACGTACGCCCGGGCGTACGGGTGGCTGCCGGTGGCCGCCTGGGCGTGTGCGGCGCCCATCTCGTGGTGCGGGAAGGAGAGGTCGCTGCCGCCGCCCTGGAGGTCGAAGGACATCCCCAGGTACTGCAGGGCGATCGCCACGCACTCGATGTGCCAGCCGGGTCGGCCGTGGCCGAGCTCGGTGTCCCAGGCGGGTTCGCCGGGGCGGGCGGCGAGCCAGAGCAGGGCGTCCAGCGGGTGGCGCTTGCCGGGGCGGTCCGGGTCGCCGCCGCGCTCGGCGAAGACCGGGCGCATGGCCTCGCGGGTGAGGCCGGAGACCTCGCCGAAGTGCGGGTCGGCCTCGACGGAGAAGTAGATGTCGCCGTCCAGCTCGTACGCGGCGCCGCTCGCCAGCAGCTTCTGCACCAGCGGGACGATCCACGGGATGGACTCGACGGCGCCGATGTAGTGGGCGGGCGGGAGCATCCGCAGCGCGGTCATGTCCTCGCGGAAGAGCGCGGTCTCGCGCTCGGCGAGGGCCACCCAGTCCTGGCCGGTCTCGACCGCGCGCTGCAGCAGCGGGTCGTCGACGTCGGTGACGTTCTGCACGTACAGGACGTCGTGGCCGGCGTCCTTCCACACGCGCTGCGCCAGGTCGAAGGCGTTGTAGGTGGCGGCGTGGCCCATGTGGGTCGCGTCGTAGGGGGTGATGCCGCAGACGTAGAGCCGGGCGGTGCCGTCCTGCGGGACGACCTCCCGGACACAGCCCGCTGCGGTGTCGTGGATGCGAAGGGGGAGCCCCTGACCAGGCAGGGCGGGAACCTCGGAGGCGGGCCAGGCATGCATGGGAACGACTTTAACCTTGCGAACATTTGAAAGGCCAACCAACCGGGAAGATCGACCGGATTCGTCACCTGAGCACTTCTCGACCGGTATGGACCGGCCGTTGACGGCTTTCGTCCGCCCTTCCGGGAATAGAACCGGGGCGGGCGGAGCGTGATCGCGGGGGCGCGCTGAGCGCCCGGCCGGGCCCTGCCGCCGGCCGGGCGCCCGGCCCTCGTACGGGCGCGCCCGGAGCCGCTACAGGCGCTTCCAGAGGGCCGGCACGTTCGGCGGCTCCCAGCCGGGGACGGCGGTGTGCCCCTGGAGGCACTGGTAGGAGGCGCCGGAGTGGGTGACGCGGTCGCCCGCGCGGTAGGTGGTGCCCGGGGTCCAGCTGCCGCCGGGCGAGGTGGGCGTGGCGGTGGGGGTCGGCCCGGTGGGGGTCGGGGTGGGGTTGGGGGTCTGCGGCACGTTCAGCACGAAGTCGAAGGTGCCCTCCTTGGCGGAGCCGATCTGCCGGACGTTCATCAGCAGCCGGGCGTCGAAGATGGTGTCGGTGCTGTTGCGCGGCTCACCGGGGAAGTACAGCTGGGTGGTGAGCACCGGCCGTCCGGGGGCCTGGACCTTGACGTGGATGTGCCGGGTGCGGCCCGGGTAGAGGCCGGGGACGATCGTGCTGAGGCTGAACGCGCCCTGGGCGTTGGTGAACTGGTGGCCGCGGAAGGTGAAGCCGGTGTTGTCGTAGGCGCCGTTGACGTCGGCCTGCCAGAAGTCGAGCAGGACGTTGGCGATCGGCAGGCAGGCGCGGCCGAACACGTAGCCGCTGACGGTGAGCCGGGTGCCGGGCGTGGAGGCCGTCACCAGGGAGGTGCGCAGCGGGGAGTTGGGCTTGAAGTACGGGCCCTCGGTCTGCGGGACGGTGGGTTCGTCGCCGTCGTGGCACTCGGGAGTGAGGGTGGGGGCCTCGCCGGTGCCCGCCCGGTCGCGGGCGAGGGCGACGCCGCCGCCGACCAGCAGCGGTGCGGTGCCGAGGACGGCGGCGGCCCGCAGGACGGTCTTGCGGCTGATCCGACGGTCGATCGGGCTGTCCGGTCCGGCCGCGGGGTGTTCGGATGCGGGCATGCGCCGGCTCCTTCGGTGGTGGGGGCTGGTGGGGGTGTCGGACGGGGTGGGCGGCCCTTGCCATGGTGGGGGCATGACAAGGGCCGGGCCCGGGGGCCGGCCCCCGGGGGGGGGGCGGGCCCCCGCGGCCGCCAACCCACCAAACCGCCCGCCCGGGCCCCCCCGCAGGGGGCCCAACCCGGGTGGGGGTGTT
>NZ_JBSGXP010000169.1:2677-18871 GCF_053610105.1 Kitasatospora sp. NPDC054939
GTTTGGGGGGGTCGTTTTTGTTAATCAGCGCCGGGGCGGGGCGGGCGGCGGGCCCGGGGGGGGGGGGCAGGCCGCCGGCGGCCGACAGCCAACCTACGGGCCGTCCGGGCCCGCGGCGATGGACGCGATCCGGGGATCGTGGTGATTTCCTCCGACGGCGGCCCGGAACTCGCCCGGGGTCATCCCGGTCTCCCGCCGGAAGAACCGGCTGAAGTACGCCGGATCCTCGAAGCCCGCCTCCCGCGCTACCTGGCGCACCGTCAGTTCGGTGCAGGCGAGCAGCCGTTTGGCCTCCAGGGTCTGCTGCTGGCGGATCAGCCGGCCGGGGGTGCGGCCGGTGGCCTGCTTCACCAGCGCCTGCAGGTGGCCCGGGGAGACGCCCAACTCCTGGGCGCAGGACGCCACCGTGCGCAGGGCACCGCCCGGCCCGGCGATCAACCGGGTGAAGGCGTCCGCGAGTTCGGACGGCCGGCCGGGAGCGGCCGGATGCCCGCCCGGGGCCGCCGCCCGCAGCGCCCGGACCACCAGGACGTGCAGGTAGGCGCGCAGCACCCCCGGATAGCCGGGGGCCAGCGCCCGGTACTCGTGCTCCATCTCGGCCAGCAGGCCGGCGATCCGCCCGGCGTCCCCGCCGAGCGGGAGTCCGGGGCGGGCGGCGAGCGCGCGCAGCGCGGCGAGGTCCTGCGGATGGGAGAGCAGGAAGTCCTCGTTGAAGAGCACCACCTGCCCGGCGAGCCCCTCGACGCCGTCCCAGTGGTGCACCTGGCCGGGCGCGATCACGCACAACTGGGGCGGCTCCAGCGGACGGTGGACGAGGTCCTGGACGTGCGCGCCGGAGCCGGCGGTGACGTGGACGATCTCGTAGAAGGAGTGCCGGTGGGGGAAGCCGGCCCGGGAGAGCGGGCCGATCGCGTCGAACGAGCCGATGGCGAAGGGCAGCAGATGCGGCAGCGGGACCTGCAGGCGGTGCAGCGGCAGGTCCGGGGCGGCGCTCACCGGGCGGTCCGGCGGGCGCGGCGCCGGGTGGGGGTGGTCGGTGCGGCGTTCATCGGACCAGGGTGCGGCCAGGGCCCCCGACCGGTCCAGACCACTGCGGGCGGGCGGGCCCTTGCCGCGGCCCGCGGAGAGGACCTAGACGGGCGGCCAGGGGATCGACGGCCAGTCCTCGGCCGGGAAGGGGTGGACCCCGGTGCGCAGCAGCCCGGCCGTCCTGGCCCGGACGGCGTCGAGCTCGGCGGCGGTCAGGTGCGGGGCGAGCCGCTCGCCGAGAGCGCCGTCCAGCTGCCCGGCCAGCCCGGCCAGCATCTCGGTCGCCTCCGCGGACAGCGGCTCCCCGGCCCAACCCCAGAGCAGGGTGCGCAGCTTGTCCTCGGTGTTGAAGGTGACGCCGTGGTCGATCCCGTAGATCCGGCCGTCCGCGGCGGCGATCAGGTGGCCGCCCTTGCGGTCGGCGTTGTTGAGGACGGCGTCCAGCACGGCGAGCCGGCGCAGCCGGACGTCGTCGGGGTGCACCAGCAGCGCGGTGCGTCCGCCGCCGACGTCGGCACGGACGATCGGCAGCCAGCCCTCCTCGGGTCCGGCCGGGTCCTGGAGGGCGAGCAGCGGGTCCGCCTCCGGATCCGGCTCGACCCACAGCTGCACCATGCCGGGTCCGTGCGGCCCCTCGCGCAGCACGGTCGGCGGCACCATCGCCCAGCCGCTCGCGGCGGCGAGTTCGTACGCGGCGACCTCGCGGCCGGCCAGCGTGCCGTCGGGGAAGTCCCAGAGCGGGCGCTCGCCGGCCACCGGCTTGTAGACGGCCTGCGCGGTCAGCCCGTCCAGGGTGGCGCTGCAGTAGAGCGCGGCGTTCGAGGCGTCGGTGAGGCGGCCGTGGACGGTGAGCGCGCCCTCGCGCAGCAGCCGCAGCGCGGTGGCCGGGTCGGCGGCCAGCGCGGCGCCGGCCACCGGGTCCGCCTCGGGGACGGCGTCGACGGCCGGGCGGGCCTCCGGATCGGCGGCAGCACCCTCGGTCGGGCGGTCGGCGGCTGGGCGGTCGGTGGTCGGGCTGCCCGCGGCGGGGCGGTCGGCGGTCATCGTGCCGGGCTCAGCGCCGGTAGCCGTTGGCCCGGGGGCAGAGGTGGCCCTCCGGGTCGAGCGGCAGGTTGCAGAACGGGCAGGGCTTGCGGCCGGCCGAGACCAGGTCGAGCGCCCGCTTGGCGAACACCCGGGCCATCGCCCCGGAGAGCCGCACCCGCAGCATGTCGGGGCCGTGCTCGTCGTCGGCCAGGACGGAGGCGGCGGACTCCTCGTCGTCGTCCTCGTCCTCCTCGACCAGCGCCTGCGCCTCCACGACCAGGCAGCTGTCGCTGCTGTCCCAGGCCAGCGCCATGGTGCCGACCCGGAACTCCTGCTCCAGCGGCATGTCCAGCGGGGCGGTGTCCAGCAGGTCGTTCGGCGCGGTCGCCGGGATGGCCGGGTCGCCGCCGCTGCGCCGCAGCGCCTCGTCCAGGACCTCCTCGATGCGCTCGGCGAGCGCGGCGACCTGGGTCTTCTCCAGCAGGACGCTGGTGATCCGGCCCCGGGCGCTGGCCTGCAGGTAGAACGCCCGGGCGCCGGGCTGGCCGACGGTGCCGGCCACGAACCGTTCGGGCTGGTCGTAGTAGAAGACCTGACGGGGCACGCTCTCGCTCCGGATCGTTCTGATCGTGCCGGTCGGCTCCTGCCGACCGACGGACGTCATGGCGGTGCTGCGGTTCTGTACTCGTTAGTCACCCTACGACCTCGAGGGCGACGCTGGGGAGCCGAGGCCGTGGCCGGCCGCGGCGGCGGCCGGGGCGCGCTCAGGCGCCGGTGGCCCCGCCGACCACGGCGTCCCCGGGCGCGGCGCCGTGGTCGGGACGCGGCCGCGGGGCGAACGCGGCGAGGTCGCCGGTGTCGCCGACCCGCAGCACGAACGGCCGCCGCGCGGTGTAGCGGATCGCGGTGACCGAGCAGGGGTCGACACCGATCCGCTGGAAGAGGTCCAGGTGCAGGCCGAGCGCGTCGGCCACCACCGCCTTGATCACGTCGCCGTGCGAGCAGGCCGCCCAGACCGCGTCCTCGCCGTGCTCGGCGGCGATCTTCTCGTCCCATTCGCGGACCGCCCCGACCGTACGGTGGCTCAGCTCGCGCAGCGACTCGCCGCCGGGGAAGGCCGCCGCGGAGGGCTGGTCCTGCACCGTCCGCCAGAGCGGCTCCTCGGCCAGCTCGGCGAGCGGGCGGCCGGTCCAGTCGCCGTAGTGGCACTCCCCCAGCCGCTCGTCCAGGGCGAACCCGTCGGCCAGTTCCGCACGCGCCGCCAGCAGCGGTTCCAGGGTCTGCCGGCAGCGCTCCAGCGGGCTGCTCACCGCCCGCACCAGCGGGATGCCGGCGAGCCGGTCGGCGAGCGCGGCGGCCTGTGCCCGCCCGGTGTCGTCGAGCTCCACGCCGGGGGTCCAACCGGCCAGGATCCCGGAGGTGTTCGCGGTGGAGCGGCCGTGGCGGACGAGCAGCAGGGTCGGCATGGGGCCCAGCCTACGGCCTCCTGCCGCCGGCGCGGCCGGTGTACGGCCGGGCACCGGGGCCGCGGGCCCGCGGGAGGCGGTGTGCGGTTCCGGTGGATGTGCCGCCGTTCGCCCCCGCGAGGCGCCACAATGGCCCGCATGATCGTCGATTGCGCCGTCTACCGGGCCGGCCGCCGGATCGAGGGGCCGCCGGACTACTCCGACGCCCTGGCCGCCGCCCGCGCGGCCGGCGACGGCAGCTTCGTCTGGATAGGCCTCTTCGAGCCGACCGCCGAGGAACTCGCGCTGGTCAGCGACGAGTTCTCGCTGCACCCGCTGGCCGTCGAGGACGCCGTCAGCGCCCACCAGCGGCCCAAGCTGGAGGTGTACGACGGCTCGCTGTTCATGGCGCTCAAGACCGTCGGCTACCACCCCGGCGCGCACGCCGTGAGCACCGGCGAGGTGATGCTCTTCCTCGGCGACGGCTACGTGATGACCGTCCGCCACGGCGCCGACACCCCGCTGGCCGGGCTGCGCAAGCAGCTGGAGGACCAACCGGAGCTGCTGCGGTACGGGCCGAGCGCGGTGCTGCACTCGGTCTGCGACACCGTCGTCGACGGCTACCTGGACGCCGCCAACGCCCTCCAGGGCGACCTGGACGAACTGGAGGCCGACGTCTTCGCCCCCGGCGGGGTCGGCCGCGACACGGCGAGCCGGATCTACGGCTACAAGCGCCAGCTGGTGGCCGTCCGGCGCGCCACCGCCCCGCTGCTCGACCCGATGCTGCGGCTGGTCCGCGGCGGCGTCCCGTACGTCCGCGCGGAGGCCCAGCCGTACCTGCGGGACGTCGCCGACCACCTGGCCCGGGCGGGCGACCAGGTGGACGGCATGGACCGGCTGCTCTCCGACATCCTCGCCGCCAACCTGGCGCAGGTGAGCGTCCAGCAGAACAACGACATGCGGAAGATCTCGGCCTGGGCGGCGCTGGCCGCGGTGCCGACGCTGATCGCGGGCGTGTACGGGATGAACTTCGACGACATGCCCGAACTGCACCAGCCCTGGGGCTACCCGGCGGTGATCGCGCTGATGGCGGGGGTCTGCCTGCTGCTGCACCGGGTGTTCAAACGGCACGGCTGGCTGTAGGGGGTGTCGGCAAGGCCCGGTCCGACGCGACTCCGCCGACACCCCCTGGGGGAGCCCCCGCCCGCGGTCAGGACGCCAGGCCGGCCCGCTCCAGCGCCTCGACGCCGGTGCGCAGGGCCTGCAGCCGCTCCTCCAGGGTGAAGCCGGCCGGGGCGAGGGTCAGCGTGGTGACGCCCGCCTCCGCGTACGCCTGCATCCGGTCGGCGATCCGCTCCATCGGGCCGAGCAGGGCGGTGGCGTCGATCAGGTCGTGCGGCACGGCGGCGGCGGCGCCCGCATAGTCCCGGGCGAGGTACTTCTCCTGGACCTCGTCCGCGGCCTGCTCGTAGCCCATCCGGCGGGCGAGCTGGTTGTAGAAGTTCTTCTCCTTGCTGCCCATGCCGCCGATGTAGAGCGCGGTGTACCCGCGCTGGCTGTCGGCGGCGGCCTTGACGTCGTCGCCGACCGAGATGGCGACGGTCGGGCAGAGGTCGAAGCCCTCCAGGGTCTGCCCGGCCTTGGCGCGGCCCGCCGCCAGCGGGTCGAGGGAGAGCGCGGCGTGCTCGGGCGCGAAGAAGATGCCGAGCCAGCCGTCGGCGATCTCGCCGGTCTGCTCCAGGTTCTTCGGGCCGATCGCGGCGATGTACAGCGGGATGTGCTCGCGCACCGGGTGCACGGTGAGCTTGAGCGGCTTGCCGGGGCCGCCGGGCAGCGGCAGCGTCCACTGGGCGCCCTCGTGGACCAGCCGCTCGCGGGACATCGCCTTGCGGATGATCTCCACGTACTCGCGGGTGCGGGCCAGCGGCTTGTCGAACTTGACGCCGTACCAGCCCTCGGACACCTGCGGGCCGGAGACGCCGAGGCCCAGCCGGAAGCGCCCGCCGGAGAGGGTGTCCAGGGTGGCGGCGGTCATCGCGGTCATCGCGGGGGTGCGGGCCGGGATCTGGAAGATGGCCGAGCCGACGTCGATCCGCTCGGTGCGCGCGGCGACGAAGCTGAGCACGGTGGCCGCGTCGGAGCCGTACGCCTCGGCGGCCCAGCAGACCGAGTAGCCGAGCCGGTCGGCCTCCTGGGCGACGGCGATGTTGTCGGCGTCCATGCCGAGGCCCCAGTAGCCGAGGTTGATGCCGAGTCGCATGGGGTGCCACACCTTTCGGTCGCCGGCCGGGCGGTCCGGTCGGGGTCTGCCTGCCCGGAGCGTAGCCGGGTTCCGCGCGGCGATGCTACCGGCCGGTAGGTGTGGTCCGGGTCACAACCGGCGCGGCGCGCGGTCCGGCGGGCCCTGCGGGTCGGCCGCCCGGCCCGGGCACCGGCCGCTACGCTCAGCCGACGTGGGAGGGGCGCGCCCCGCCTGCCCGTTCGCCAGCCGCACGTTCACCTGCCGGACCAGCCTGTGGAGGGCCCGCCCGATGGAAAAGCGCCACCTCGGCCGTACCGGACTGCAGGTCTCCCGGCTCGGCCTCGGCACCATGACCTGGGGCCGCGACACCGACGAGCACGGCGCCGCCGAACAGCTGAAGGAGTTCGTCGACGCCGGCGGCACCCTGATCGACACCGCCGACGTGTACGCCGACGGCGGCGCCGAGTACCTGATCTCCCGGCTGACCGAGAGCCTCGTCCCCCGCTCCGAACTGGTCATCGCCACCAAGGCGGGCAGCGCCCCCGGCACCGGCCGCCGCTTCGACGCCTCCCGCGGCCACCTGCTCACCGCCCTCGACGCCTCGCTGCACCGGCTCGGAACCGACTACGTCGACCTGTGGCAGGTGCACGCCTTCGACCCGGCGACGCCCGCCGAGGAGACCCTCGCCGCGCTGGACCTCGCCGTCTCCTCCGGACGCGCCCGCTACGTCGGCGTCTGCGACTACAGCGGCTGGCAGCTCGCCCGCGCCGCCACCTGGCAGCACGCCCACCACGGCAGCGTCCCGCTGGCGGGAGTCCAGCTGGAGTACTCGCTGCTCCAGCGCGGCATCGAGCGCGAGGCGCTGCCCGCCGCCCGGGACGCCGGCGTCGGCCTGCTCGCCCGCTCCCCGCTCGGACGCGGCGTGCTCACCGGCAAGTACCGGCACGGCGTCCCGCCGGACTCGCGCGGCGCCTCCCCCTACCTCTCCGGCTTCGTCCAGCCCTACCTCGGCGAGCGCTCCCGCCGGATCGTGGACGCCGTCGCCACCGCCGCCGACGGCCTCGCCAGCAGCCCGCTCGCGGTGGCGCTGGCCTGGGTCCGCGACCGGCCCGGCGTGGCGGGCGCGCTGGTCGGGGCCCGTACGCTGACCCAGCTGCAGGCGGTCCTGTCGGTGGAGGCGCTTACGCTTCCGGGTGAGATCCGCGGTGCGCTCGACGACATCTCGGCGCCGGTCCACCGCTACCCCGACCAGGAGTGGACCGAGCTGTAGGGCTCGGGCCTCCCCCGACGACGGCCGCCCCGCACCGATCAGGTGAGCCCGGCGCGGCAGTGGAGTACCCCTTTGGAGCGAACGATGAGCAACACGGAGAACGGCGCTCCGGACGGTGGGTCGGGCACGGCCACGGCCCCGGAGGACCGCGCCGCCGCCCTCGCGGCGCTCGCCGAGGCGATCCGGACCACCTCTGCTGCTCCGGCCCCGGCCGGCTCCCCCGACGCACCCGTCTCCGGGGCCGCGGCCGCCCCGTCCGAGCCGTCCGCCGGGCAGCCCGACGAGCAGCGGGCCGAGGCGCTGCGCACCACCGCCGAGGTGCTGACCGCCGGCGGCGCACCCGCCGAGCTGGCCGGGGCCGCCGTCGCGGAGTTCGGCGACGGCGCGGCGGAGCAGCTCCGCGCGGACCCGTGGTCGGTGCTCGGCCTGCCCGGCGTCCGCCCCGAGCACGCGGACGGCTTCGCCCGCGGGCTGCTCGGCCCCGCCGCCGGACCCGGCGACCCGCGCCGGGCGCAGGCCCTGGTGCCCTGGCTGATCGAGCAGGCCGCGCTGCGCGGGCACTCCGCGGTGGAGATCGGCGAGGTCGCGGCCGGCCTGGAGCGGCTCGGTCTGCCCGACCCGGCCACCGCCCTGCAGTCGGTGGTGGTCGACGGCCGGGTGATGGCCTTCCAGGAGGAGCTGACCGGCCCTGAGGCGCACGCCGCCGGCGGCGACGAGGACGAGGAGCCGCCGACCCGCACGCTCCTGGCGCTGGAGCGGCTGGCGCTGGCGGAGGAGAGCCTGGCGGACGGGCTGGTCCGGCTGATGTCGACCTTCGTCCCGGGCGAGGACCCGGAGGACGGCGAGGCCGCACCGGACGGGCCGGGGGCCTCCGAGGATCCGGGCACCCCGGACGGGCCGGATGCTTCCGAGGGCGACGACACCGGCGGCGACGGCGCTGCGGAGGCCGAGGACTCCGACGGCGCCACCGCGGACGCGGCCGGGCCCGCCGGCGCCGGACAGACACCCGCCGCACCCGGCCCCGCCGCGTGGGAGGCCGCCGCCGCGGCCGCGCCGTCGTCCTCCGCCACGGCGCTGATCCGGGCGGTCGCCGAGAGCGCGCTGGTACTGCACACCGGCGGCGAGGCCGCCCGCGCCGAACCGGCCGCGCTCCTGCGGGCCGCCACCGGCCTCGGGCTGCGCGCCTGGGCCGCGGACTGGACCGACCGGGGCCGCGACGGCTTCGCCGCCCTCGTCCGCGACGGACACGGCACCGGCGACGGCGCGGGAGCCGACGGCGGCGCAGGAGCCGACGGCGGCGCCGGACGGGCCGTCACCCTCGCCGAACTGCTCTCCGGCACCGCCGGCCCCGGCCGCGCCCCCGACGGCACCCTGGCACTGGACGTCCTGATCGTCCTGGACGCCCCGCTGCTGGACGTCGAACTCGCCGCGACCCTGCTGGAGTCGCTCGCCGACGGCACCCGGCTGGTGCTCAGCGGCGACCCGGGCCAGCTCTGGTCGGCCGGCCCCGGCCGGTTCTTCGCCGACCTGGCCGCCGCCAAGGTCTGCCCGGCGGTCGCCTCCCGCACCCCGGACTTCGGCCCGATCGGCGAGCTGGTCTCCGGCATCGGCATCGGCGAGCTGCTGCCGGTCGACGCACCGGACAAGGAGGTGGTCATCCTCACCGCCCGGGACGCGGCCGAGGCCGTCCACCGCGCCGTCCAGCTGCTCACCGACTCCATCCCGCGCGCCCTCGGCATCCCCGCCGAGGAGGTGGTGCTGCTCACCCCGGGCCACGGCGGCGGCGCCGGCACCCGGGCGCTCAACGCCGCGGCCAAGGCCCGGCTCAACCCCGGCCCCGGCCGGTTCCGCGGCTTCGACCCGGGCGACCGGATCGTGGACTCCCCCGCCCCCGGCATCACCCGGCCCGCCCGGGTGCTCGACGGCGACGCCACCGGCCTGCACCTGGAGTACGCCGACGGCACCCGCCGGACGGCCCCGCCCGCCGAGGTCGGCCGGCTGCGGCACGGCTGGGCGCTGACCGTCCATCAGGCGGTCGGCCGGCGCTGGCCCGGTGCGGTCGTCGTGCTGCCCGAGGACGCCTCTGCAGGCCTCACCCGGCAGTGGGTCTACACCGCCTTCGGGCGCGCCGAGCGGCACCTCTCGGTGGTCCACGCGGCCGGGCCGGCCCTGCAGCAGGCCGTCGCCGAGCGCGCGGCGGCGCCCCGGACGACCCGGCTGCGGGCGATCCTCGCGGAGAACGCCGCGGCGGCGTACTGACCGGCGCAGCGGTACGACGGCGGCACACGTGCCGCGGGGCGGCACCCGGGTCCTCTCCCGGGTGCCGCCCCGCGGCGTCGACGGCGGGTCAGTCGTCGGGGTCCTCGTCGTCGTAGACCTCGCTGACGTCGAACCGGCAGATCAGCAGCTGCGGGTCGGCGTGCTCGAAGGGCTCGGGCAGCCAGTCGCCCGGCTCGGACGGCTGGGCCGCGGCGACCCAGAGCGTCGAGTCGCCCTCCTCCAGCCCGAACTCCTCGCTGCGGGCGGCGATCTCGTCCGGCTCGAACTCGCCGAACAGCACGCCGAGCGCGGCGTTCACCCCGCCGGCGCCGCCGGGGGTGAGCGAGTCGTCCAGCCGCTCGGCCTGGCCGCGCAGCCGCTCCGGGTCGACGACGTGGTAGTCCCGCCGGATCAGCACGCTGATCGCCTCGGGCTGGTCGGGGCCGTGGTACCCGCCCGCGGCCTCGTCGCCGGGCACCTCGAAGGGGGTGACCTCGTCGTACGCCTCGTACAGGAGTTGGTCGTACGCGATGGCCGCCGTGGCGAGCTGCTCGTAGGCGGCGAACACCGAGGGATCGTCGGCTGCGTCGGGGCTTGACACCGCTTCCAGATGACGGTCGATGGCGGCCTTGACCGCCTCGGCGGCGGCGCGTACCTCGGCAATGGTGGGCTGCGCGGCATCAGACATGGTGCAGACGCTATCTCCCCTCGGTGCCGGTACGCACAGCGGTTGTCACCTACACCCGCGATTTCACCGCAACTTCCCCCGTGATGTCCGTTCCGGGCGGTTCTGTGCCCGCGCTCCGGCCCTCCTCCCGCGCCCTCGGCGGCACCCGCTGGGCCGTCCGGGTGCCGCTTCGCGGGGCCCCGGCGGGGTATCCCGTCCCCAGTGGAAACGGAACTGATGCACTGTCACCCGAGCGTGCGGGTGCCTCCCGGGCGGACGGCCGGAAATACCCGGGCCGGCTGTCGGGGGCAGGCCGTACGCTGGCGTGCAGGTGTCCCTCAGGAGGAGCGTTTTGACCCCACCGAAGCCGGTCCGGCAGCCGGAGTACGAGTACCAGTCGCTGCGCATGCCGCGCGGCACCACCCGCAATGCGGCACGCCAACTGCTCACCGAGCACGCCGAGTACGGGCACTGGGAGCTGGACAGGCTCCGGCTGTTCCCGGACGGCAGCCGTACGGTGCGGCTGCGACGGCGGATCATCCGGCAGATCAGGAGCTGGTAGGCGGTCCCGGGCTCCCCGGGGTTCTCCGCGGGCACGGACGCGCCCGCAGCGGTCCGGCCGCCCGGGTTCTCCGGTGCGGCGGGACGGCTGCGGGCGCGCGGCGTTCGGGCCGGTACGGCGTCAGGGCGCGGGCGGCGTCAGCGCGCGCCGGCCCGGGCACGGCGGTAGAGCACGCCGCCGCCGAGCAGCAGCGCGAGACCGGCCGCACCGAGCAGTTCGACCCCGCCGGCGCCGGTGGAGGCCAGCTGGCTGTCGCCGTCGACGGGGGCGGCGGGTGCCGGGGCCTGCGCGGGTCCGCTCGCCGCCGGGCCGGCGACCGGGATCGCCGCCGGGGTGGCCGTGCTCGGGCTCTGCGAGGGGCTGCCGCCCCGGCCGCCGCCGGTACCGGTGGACTCGGTGGGGGTCGGCGTGGGCTTCGGGGTGACGGGCGGCGGCGGGTTGTGGGGGTTGCCGCCGGGGCAGTTCTCCGGGCACTCCTCCGAGCACTCGCCGGTCGCCGGCGGGGGCGGCGGCGGGGGCGGCGGAGTGGCGGTGTTGCCGCAGGAGTTGCCGAACGCGGGGTTGCCCACGCCGACCACGTCGACCGAGTTCCCGCAGGCGTTGACCGGGATGTGCACCGGCGCCTGGACGCTGTTGCCGGACGCCACGCCGGGCGAGCCGGCGGCGGTGCCCGAGGCGGCCGAGCCCGCGGTGTGCGACGAACCGCCGCCCGCGTGCCGGCCGGTGCTCTTGTTGGCGCAGTCGTTGCCGTACGCCGGGTTCAGCAGGCCGACGACGTCGGCGGTGTTGCCGCAGGCGTTGATCGGCACCTCGACCGGCACCTGCACCGAGTTCCCCGAGGCCACCCCCGGAGAGCCGGTGGCGCCCCCCTGCGCCTCGGAGCCCGCGTACGCGTAGCCGGCGGTCGAGGCCAGCACGCTGCCGGTGGCCACGGCCGTGAGGATCCCCTTCTTGGCTACATTCCTCATACTTTCCCCTGACGTGTCGATACGACATGATTTCGAGACGACGTGATGACCTGCTGAAAGTCGGAATTTCCTTCTGGCCGACGAGGTCCTCAACTGCACAGGAGTCAACGACCCGCCGGGGCCTGGGTTGAGCCGAACGCCAGGTCTTCACCCGATCGTGCGACGTAACCGCCAGTAGGTGGACGGAGCTGCGATCGGGGCGCGGACCCCCGACGGACACAACCGGGCCGGCCGGTCCGGACGCACCCGTGCCCCCGGGGCGGCGCGTCCGCCGCCCCGGGGGCACGTGAGTGGATGAGCGGCGCCCGTCAGGCCGAGCCCTCGGGCGGTCCCGTCAGTCGGGTGCTCAGAAGTTGGCGCAGCTGTTGCCGAACGCCGGGTTCAGCAGGCCGATCACGCTGACGGTGTTGCCGCACACGTTGACCGGGATGTGCACCGGGATCTGAACCTGGTTGCCGGAGATCACGCCCGGGGAGCCGGCGGCCACACCGTTGGCGGCGGCGCCACCGTGGGCGGCGGCCACACCGGCGGCGGCGAGCACCAGGCCACCGGTGGCGGCGGCAACGGCGGTGATCTTCTTGACCTTCATCATTCCTCCTGTATGGACAACGCAACCCGTTCGGCGGGCTGCACAGGGATGAACGACATTGCGGCAAACGGGGTACGGAGGCGGCACGCCATTCACCCGCAACGGTGAGGCGGCGGACAGATATTCGAGCCGCGTTCCCCGGAAGAATCGTTTCTCTCGATCTCCCTCGGGCCGTCCCAAATCATTCGCTCGGACAATGCGGAGGAATGCCCGCGGCCCGCCCCGGAAGGACCGGGACGGGCCGCGGTGGCGGACGCCGCACAGCGGGCGGGCGGCTCAGCGGGTGGGCGGCTCAGCGGGCGGGGCTCAGCAGGCCGGGCTCAGCAGGCGTCCAGGAAGCGGTCGAGCACCCGCACGCCGAACTTCAGCCCGTCCACCGGCACCCGCTCGTCCACACCGTGGAACATCCCGGCGAAGTCCAGGTCCGGCGGCAGCTGCAGCGGCGCGAAGCCGAAGCAGCGGATCCCGAGGTCCTGGAACGACTTGGCGTCCGTCCCGCCCGACAGGCAGTACGGCACCGCGCGGGCGATCGGGTCCTCGGCCCGCAGCGCCGACTGCATGGCCTCGACCAGCGCCCCGTCGAAGCTGGTCTCGATCGCCTTGTCCGAGTGCAGGCTCTCCCGCTTCACCCGCGGCCCGAGCACGCTGTCCAGCTCGGCGAGGAACTCCTCCTCGTACCCGGGCAGGAAGCGCCCGTCCACGTGCGCCGTCGCCTGGCCGGGGATCACGTTGACCTTGTAGCCGGCGCCGAGCATGGTCGGCTGGGCGGTGTTGCGCAGGGTGGTGCCGATCATCTTGGCGATGCCGCCGAGCACCCGCAGCGTCTCGTCCATGTCCTCCGGGTCGAGCCGGACGCCGAGCGCGTCCGACAGCTCGTCCAGGAAGGCCCGGACGGTCTTGGTGATCCGCAGCGGGAAGGTGTGCCGGCCCAGGCGCGCCACCGCCTCGCAGAGCTCGGTGATCGCGTTGTCGTCGTTCTCCATCGAGCCGTGGCCGGCGCGCCCCTCGACGGTCAGGCGCATCCAGTGCATGCCCTTCTCCGCCGTCTCCACCAGGTAGAGCCGCACCTGGTCGTTGACCGTGAAGGAGAACCCGCCGACCTCGCCGATGCCCTCGGTGACGCCCTCGAACAGCTCCGGGTGCTTGTCCACCAGGTAGCGGGCGCCGTACGTGCCGCCGGCCTCCTCGTCCGCGACGAAGGCCAGCACCAGGTCGCGCGGGGGCTTGCGGCCGGTCCGCAGCCGGTCGCGCACGACCGCCAGCGTCATCGCGTCCATGTCCTTCATGTCCACCGCGCCGCGGCCCCAGACGCAGCCGTCGGCGACCTCGCCGGAGAACGGGTCGTACGTCCAGTCCGCCGCGTTGGCGGGCACCACGTCGGTGTGCCCGTGGATCAGCAGACCGGGACGCGAGCGGTCCTCGCCCTCGATCCGGACCACGGTCGAGGCCCGGCCCTTCGCCGACTCGAAGATCTTCGGCTCCAGGCCGAACTCGGCGAGCTGCTCCGCCACGTACTCGGCGGCCTTGCGCTCGCCCGGGCCGGAGCCGTCGCCGTAGTTGCTGGTGTCGATCCGGATCAGGTCGCGGCAGATGTCGACGACCTCCGACTCCGCGTTCACAGCCGCCGCCGGCTCGCTCCGCTCGCTCACGGTCACTCCTCGCCCTCGTCCAAGGCCCGTACGCCGGCGCACCTGTGCGCCATCCCCGGGACCCGGCCCCAGGCCGTACGAGCACGTCCGCCCATCCTCCCCCACCCCCCGCGGCGGATCCACCCCCCGCAACCCGGCGCAACACCCCCGCCACACCCGCCGCCCTCCCGGAGCGGGCCGAACCCCCGTACGGAGCCGTTTTGGGACCGCAAGCCGATCTTTGCTACAGTTACATCTGTCAGCGCGGCCGAGAGAAGCCGCGAGGACGACACCCCGTCCGGGTGGCGGAATGGCAGACGCGCTAGCTTGAGGTGCTAGTGCCCTTTATCGGGCGTGGGGGTTCAAGTCCCCCCTCGGACACCGAAGATGCGGGCCAGGAGAAATCCTGGCCCGCATTTCGTCGTTCCCGTCCTTCCGTGCGCAACAGCCTGCGGAGCAGCCCGCGGAACTGCTCGCGGGATCGCCCGGCGCCGGGCTCAGCGGGCCGTCCAGAGGGGGCAGGCGGGGTGGTGCCAGCGGGTGCGGACGACGGTGCCGCCGAGGGTGCGGTGCTCGGTGGTCGAGGTGCGGCAGCAGGAGCTCCCCGGGCGGACGGCTGGCGCGGGCACCCCGGAGTGCGCGGGGGCCTCGCGGTGGCGCGGGCGGTGCCGGCGGTTGCGGCGGCCCTGCCGGGCGGCGTCGGTGGACGTGGCGGTGGGGGCTGCGGGGGTGTTCATGCGCGGAGGCTGCCCGGTGGGGCCCGGTTCGAATCGCGAACTCCCCCGATCGGGTGAGTCCGCGGCCCTGCGGCCCACCGCCGGGCGAAGGCCCCCTACGGTCCGGCCGGCGCCGGTGCCGGGTCGTTCGCCGCCGGGGCCCGGCGGCGCGGGCGGTCGATCTGTTCGGCGGTGAGGAAGGAGGCCACCGTGGCGACGATCAGCAGGGGCATCAGGTTCACCGCCTCGCTGCCGAGCAGGGCGGTGGCGAGGACGGCGCTGGTGACCGGGAGCCGGGTGACGGCGGCGCCGGCCGCGGCGAGTCCGGCGGCCAGTCCGGCGGCGTTTCCGAGGCCGGGCAGCGGGGCGCAGACGATGCCGATCGCCCCGCCGATGAGGATCGCCGGGAAGATCGGGCCACCGCGCAGGCTGCCCAGGCACAGGCCCCAGGCGGCGGCCTTGAAGATTGCGAGGGCGATCAGCGCACCGGTCGGCCAGTCCGCCGGGTCGGCCGCGAGGGCGGCCAGGGTGGCCTGCCCGGAGAGCGCGTCCTCCTCCGGGGAGCGGTCGGTGAGGACCGAGTAGGCGGTGAGGCAGGCGCCGGCGGCGACCGCGCAGAGCACCGTGCGCAGGACGGTCTGTCCTGGTGTGCGCTGCCCGGTGAAGGCTTTGACGGAGCGTCCGAGCATCCGGCCGGCCACGCAGACCACCGCGACCAGGACGGCCACCGGGATGCCCCAGAGGAAGTCCCCGGGGTCGGGGGTGTGACTGGGCGGCACCGTGGGGAGCGTGAGGGCGCCGATCGACAGCCCGGTCCAGTTGCCGAAGCCGGTGAAGACCAGGGCGCCGACACCGCTCGCCAGCAGGCAGGGCAGGATCAGGGCGACCAGCCGGGGCCCGCCGAGGCCGGCGGCCTCGATCATCATCACCGCGGCGACCAGCGGGCTGCCGAAGATGGTGGAGATCGCCGCCGTGGAGCCGGCCGCGCCCAGCACCGGCACCAGTTGCGGGGAGGCGCTGCGGCGAGAGGCCCGCACGGCGAGCAGGGCCAGTCCGCTGCCCATGGCCATCAGCGGGGCCTCCGGGCCGAGCACCGCACCGAGCGGCAGGCAGACGAGCGCGGCGAGGATCACACCGGGCACCTCGCGCGGCAGGGTGGGCCTGCCGCCGAGCCCGTCCACCGGGACGTGGCCGCCGTGGCCGGGCATCCAGACGATCACCGGCGCAGTGAGGAGTCCGGCGAGCAGCAGGGTGGGCAGCGGCCACCACCACGGCGCCCGGTCGAAGCCCCAGGCCTCCGGGAGGCTCTCCCAGATCCAGTGCTGGAGCTCGTGCTCCAGGCTGACGAAGCCGAAGGCGGCGAGCGAGACGGGGACGCCGATCAGGGCGGAGAGCAGCAGGAGTCCGAGGTAGCCCTTCCTCAGCAGCATCTCGCGCAGTGGCTTCACGCCGACGGGCTCGTCGGTCCGCTGCTCGGGCATCCTCGCTCCTGGAGTCGGTGCTCGGGGAGCCGGCCCGCCCCCGTCGCTGCGACCGAGTCTCGCCCGGTGCCCGGGGCCGTGCGCGGAAGGCCCGCCGCCGGGCACCGTGTTTGCCCGCGGGCGGTGCGCCGTCCGGGTGAGGACGGGCGGCCGGGGACCGGCGGCCGGGACTGGCAGCCGGGGACCGGCGGCCGCACAGGACAGCGGGGCCCCGGGGCGGGGGAAGGGCCCCGGCCCCCCCGGACGGGCCACCCCCCCGACCCATCAGATAAAAAAAAAAACCAGACCACCACACCCCACATTATATCGGTA
>NZ_JBSGXP010000170.1:0-18529 GCF_053610105.1 Kitasatospora sp. NPDC054939
CGTCGGCGCCGCCCCGGTACCGGGGCGGCGCCGTCCGGGTGGTGTCCGCACTTACCGAGTGGTCCACACCTACCGAGTGGCGTCCGCGACTGCCGGTGCTCAGCGGCGCCGGCTTCGGCGACCCGACGGACCGGAGCCCCCGCCCAGCACCTGCCCTCCCCGTGCACCCACCCGACGACCGCCGCATCGGCGGGCCCCGGCCGGGCACCCGGGAACAATTCGCTTGGCGGTTCGTCAGCTCCGGGCTAGCATCGCGATCATGTACTCCGTCATCCACACCTGGCAGGCCGTCCGTACCCGGTCGGCGTTCTGACCCCGGTACCGGCCTTCACCGCCACCGGGGCACACGTCCACCGTTCGCCTCCGGATGACGAGGAACTCCATCATGCGCACAACCCCGCGCCCCGCTTTCGTGTTCGTGCACGGCGCCTCCAGCAACGCCCGCGCCTGGGGCCCGCTGCAGAACGAACTGGCCCTGCTCGGGTACCGCTCGTACGCCGTCGACCTGCCCGGCCACGGCGACCGGGCCGAAATCCCGGCCGCCTACTACCAGCAGCCCCAGGACCTCGCGGCCCTCGCCGCCGCACCGTCCCCGCTGCGTGACGTCACGCTGCAGGACAACGTGGACCACGTCGTGGACGCCCTGCACCGGCTGGCCCCGTGGGGGCCGGTCGTGCTGGTCGGCAACAGCTTCGGCGGCCTGACGATCAGCGCCGTCGCCAACGCCGTCCCCGACCTGCTGCACCGGGTGGTCTACCTGTCCGCCGCCTGCCTCAGCGACCCGGCCATGCTCACCGAGCCGTGGGGGGTCGACGACGACGGCCTGCTCGGCGCCGCGGTGGCGGACATCGCCGTCCCCGGGGTGCCCGATCCCGGTGTGGTCCGGCTGAACTGGCGCCGTGCCCACGCCGATCCGGCGCTGTTCGCCCGGCTGAAGGAGGCGATCATGGCCGACTCCACCGACCACCGGTTCCGGCTGCTGCTGGACTCGATGGACCCGGACGAGAAGCACTCCCTGCTGGGACCGGAGGCCCTGGTCCGCGCCGAGTCGTGGGGACGCGTCCCGCACACGTACGTGCGCCTCTCCGAGGACCGCAGCATCGTCCCCGCCCTACAGGACTTCATGATCCGCAAGGCGGACGCGCTCACCCCGGACAACCCGTTCGACGTCCGCACCCTGGCGGCCTCGCACGTCGGCTACTTCAGCCGGCCGCAACCGTTCGCGGAGCTGCTGGCCGGCCTCGACCGAACCCCTGGGGCCCTGACCCCCTGACCCTCTGAACCCCCGGGCCCTGAACCGACTCGTGCGGCCCGACCGCCCCCGCCGCCCCGCGCGGCGGGGGCGCCACGGGGTGGGTGGTGCCGACGGCTGCCCGTACGGACCACCTCGGCCCGGTCCTGCGTCTGCGCCTGGCCCGGGGACGTCGCCGGAATGCCCGGCAGGCACGTGACCCGGATCACAGGGAGTTCCTGTCAGCAATCGGGGGGCTGCTCCGCTCAAGTCACCGGGAGCAAGCCCACCGAACAGGAGCACACGCCATGAAGCACCGCATCGTCGTCCTCGGCGCCGGCTACGCCGGGGCCTACGTCGCCGGGAACCTGGCCCGGCAGCTGTCCCCGGCGGACACCGAGATCACCGTCGTCAACGCCGTGCCGGACTTCGTCGAGCGGCTGCGGCTGCACCAACTCGCGGCCGGCCACCGGATCGAGGCCCGGAAGCTCGCCGACGTCTTCGCGGGCACGGGGATCCGGCTGCGCCTGGCCCGGGTCACGGCCGTCGACCCCGAACGCCGGGTCGTCGCCGTGGCCGATGCCGACGGGGGCGGCGAACTCGGCTACGACACGCTCGTCCACGCGCTCGGCAGCCGCGTCGCCGACGGCGGTGTCCCCGGCGTGGCCGAGCACGCCTTCGACGTCGCCGGCCGGCCCTCGGCGCTGCGCCTGCGCGACCGCCTGGACGCCTTGGACGGTCTGGACGGGCGGGGCGAGCGGGCCGGGCAGGGCCTGGGCGGGCGGGGCGTGGGCACGAGCGTGCTGGTCGTCGGCGACGGGTTCACCGGTATCGAGACCGCCACCGAGATCGCCGAATCCCGGCCCGGTCTGTCGGTGACGCTGGTCGCCCGCGGCGAGTTGGGCGCCCGGCTCTCCCCCGGAGCCCGCAGCCACCTGCGGCGGGCCTGCGACCGGCTGGGCATCACCGTCGTGGAGCACACCGTCGTCGAGACCGTCGAAGCGGGCCGGGTGCTGTGCGCCGACGGCACCGCCCTGGCCTCCGACGCAACCGTGTGGACGGCGGGTTTCGCCGTCGACCCCGTCGCCGCAGCCGCCGGCCTGGAGGTCACCGACGACGGTCGGGTCGTCGTCGACCGCACCATGCGGTCGGTATCCCATCCCGACGTCTACGCCGTCGGCGACAGCGCCTTCGCCATCGGCGACAACGGCCTGCCGCTGCCGATGTCCTGCGCCTCGGCCGGCTTCACCGGCCGACAGGCGATCACCGCGATCATCGGCCGCCTGACCGGCCGCGAGGTCACCCGCACCAAGCTGGAGTACGTGGCCAACCACATCAGCCTCGGGCGGCGGGACGCGATCCTGCAGACGGTCGACGGCGAAGGGCACGCGAAGCCGACGTACCTGGGCGGCCGAAAGGCGGCACGGTTCAAGGCGGGAGTCCTCAGGATGTCTCTCTGGGCCACCTCGCACCCGACCTTCGGCCTTCCCAAGCGCAAGCACCGCCTGCATGCACCGAATGCAGCCACCCCGAACTCGGCCGCGGCCTAGGGTGTTCCCCGTGGACACCACCGCCGACGACCGCTTTGCCGGCCACCGCTTTGCCGGCGACCGTTCCGATACCGGCCACTCCGAGGCCCGCCGCTCCGCCGACGACCGCTCCGCCGCCGGCCGCTCCGCCAGCCATCGTTTCGCCATCGATCGTTTCGACACCGATCGCTTCGAGGCCGGCCGCGCCCGGCTGGCCTCCCTGGCGTACCGACTGCTGGGCTCGGCCGTCGACGCCGAGGACGTCGTGCAGGACGCGTTCCTGCGCTGGCAGGCCGCCGACCGGCAGTGGATCGAGGTACCGGAAGCATGGCTGACCAAGGTCGTCACCAACCTGTGCCTCGACCGGCTCCGCTCCGCCCAGGCCCGCCGCGAACGCACCGCCGGCGCCTGGCTGCCCGAACCGCTGCTCGACGGCGACCCGATGCTTGGACCGGCCGACACCGTCGAGCAACGCGAATCCGTCTCCCTCGCCGTGCTGACCCTGATGGAGCGCCTCTCGCCCCTCGAACGGGCCGTCTACCTCCTGCGCGAGGCGTTCTCCTACGGTCACGCCGAGATCGCCGAGATCCTCGACATCACCGAGTCCGCCAGCCAGCAGCACCTCCACCGGGCCCGGCACCGCATCACCGCCGCGCGACGCCGCGCGGGCGAGGTCGACCGGGCAGCCGCCCGCAGGATCGTCGAGGAGTTCCTCGCCGCCGCCTCCTCCGGCCGCACCGAACGGTTGGTCGCCCTGCTCACCGACGACGCGATCGCGATCTCCGACGGCGCCGGGCTGGCCAAGCGGCTTCTGCAGTACGACACCCCGCATCGCATCGCCGCCGTCGCACGGGCCGGCTTCAAACCCACAGCGGCGAAGCGGCGGCTGGCCGGTGGCACACCCGCCGTCCACTACGCGCTGGTGAACGGCGCGCCCGCCGTCCTCTTCGTGGTCGGTGACCGGGTCGTCGGCAGCGTGACGTTCGACCTCGCCGACGGCAGGATCACGACCGTCCGCGGCATCGCCGCGCCCGCCCGCCTGGTCCGCCTCGGCGAAGCCTGGCGCGGGCGGGAACCGGACGCGCCGCTGATCGCCGCATGGTGACCCGGCACGGACGCGGCCGGGCGCGGACGCGGGTTCCGGCGGCCGGGTCCGGGGGCAGGGTCCGGGCGCGGGTTCCCCGGGGGCGGGCTACTCCTCGTCGAGGTGCTTGGCGCCCATGTCCTCGGCGCGGGCGCGGCGCCGGGCGTGGACCTCGGTGCGCTGTTCGGCGGTTTCGGCGAGCACCGCGCGGCGGACGCGGTCGGACAGCCGGTCGACGTACAGCATGCCGTTGAGGTGGTCGGTCTCGTGCTGGAGGCAGCGGGCGAAGTAGCCGGTGCCCTCGATCACCAGCTCCTTGCCGTCCTTGTCGACGCCGCGGGCCACGGCGCGGTCGGCCCGGTCGAGTTCGCGGCGCGGGCCGGGCACGGAGAGGCATCCCTCGCTCCCGTCGAGCAGGCGGCGCGGGCCGGTCGGCTCGTCGAGCACGGGGTTCAGGATGTGCCCGACGTGCCGGACGCCGTCGTCGTCGGTGCAGTCGAAGACGAACAGGCGCAGGTCGACGTCGACCTGGTTCGCGGCGAGTCCGACGCCCTGGGCGACGTACATGGTGAGGAACATGTCGTCGATCAGCTGGGACAGTTCGGCGGTCCCGAACGCGGTCACCGGGCGGCACGGGCGGTGCAGGACGTCCTCGCCGACCTCGGTGATCCGCAGGACCCGCCCCCGGGCGGCCTCGGGCGCCTGCTGGGGGTAGGCGTCGACGGGGCTCCCTTGGACGCGGACCCGCCGGTCGGACGGGAGGGCTGCACGGGACGGCCAGGCCATGGCTGGGGCCTCTCTTCGGTGTGCGGACGGTCTTCGGTGTGCGGACGGGGCAGCCGGCCGGGGCAGGCTGTCGGCCGCGCCCCGGGGTGCAGGACGATCGTAGTTGCGGAGCCGTCCGGTAGTTGACACGCCGTTGGTGCGGGACCGCCCACGACGCCCGCCGGGGAGTACCGAGGAATGCCGGGGAATACCGGGGAGTGCCGGGGAGTACCAGAGCGTGCCGAGGAGTGCCGGGGTCGACCCCGGGCGGTCTGCGCCGATGGCCGCCATGGACAACACCATGGACACCCTGGAAACGGACGAAGAGGTCATCCCCGTACTGCACGTCGCGGACGCTGCCGCGGCGGTCGGGTGGTACGGCCGCCTGGGGTTCGTCCAGCAGTGGGAGCACCGCTTCGGGCCCGGGTTCCCCGCCTTCGTCGAGGTGGCCCGGGGGCGGGTGAAGCTGTTCCTGTCCGAGCACACCGGGGACGCCCGGCCCGACACCCTGGTGTACCTGCGGGTGCGCGAGGTCGACGCGGTAGCGGCGGAGTTCGGGGTGGCGGTGGAGGAGCAGCCCTGGGCGCGGGAGGTGGAGCTGCGCGATCCCGACGGCAACCGCCTGCGGGTGGGCACCCCGACCGGCTGACCGCGCCGCGCCCGCCGCCCCGATTCGGCGGATCCGGCACGGAGCAGCGGGCGGGCAGGCCGGCGGTGGTGAGCGGGGCGGACGGGGCGGGCAAGCGCGCGGGCCGACGACGGCGAGCGGGACCGGTCAGTGGGCTGCCGCGGCGCGGCGGGCCGGGAGGGCTGCCGCTGCCACGCCCGCCCCGAGGGAGAGCAGGACGACGAGGGCCAGCGTCCCCCACGGGAGCGCGAAGCTGTACTGGGGTATCGCTCCGTTGGCGAGTCCGCTGATCCGCCACGCCCCGAACAGGCCGCCGACGAGGCCCAGCAGGGTGCCGTAGCCGGCGACGACGAGTGATTCGAGGCGGATCATGCGGCGGACGGCCGCGCGATCCATGCCGATGGCGCGCAGCATCCCGATCTCCCTGGTCCGTTCGGCGACCGACATGGCGAGGGTGTTGACCATGCCGAGGGCGGAGACGGCGACGCCGATGGCGAGGAGTCCGAAGACCAGGGTCATCAGGTCGCCGGCAGTACCGGCCTGTTCGCGGACGAGCCGGGCACGGTCCTGGACCTTCAGCAGGGGGCTGTTGTCGACGGCTGCGCGCAGCTGCCGCTCCAGCCCGGCGGAGGTGGTGCCGTGGTCGGTGGCGACGAGGATGCGCTGCACCGAGTCCCGCAGGAACCCGTGGTGCTGGACGTCGCTGCGGTGGGCGAGGACGTCCTGGGCCGTGGGGTTGTCCCGGTAGATACCGACGACGGTGTACGGGCGGTCGCGGTCGCCTGCTCCGGGGCCGATGCTCGCATCGATCCGGTCGCCGACGGCGAGCCGGTTCTCACGGGCGAAGGTGCTGGAGACGGCGATCCGGCCCGGTGCGATGCCGTCGGCGGAGCCGTCGGTGAAGCGGAGCTCCATGACAGCGCGGACCGTCGTGGGGTCGACGCCGGAGACCTGCCGGGCGAGGGCGCCGGTGGAGATGGTGGAGTCGGCGACGGCGGAGGCGGTGGTGACGCCGGGGAGGGCGGCTATCCGCCGGGTGGCGGCCGGGTCGACGGCGGTGGTGGTGTTGCGGGTGCTGATGACGTAGTCGGCGCTGAGTCCGGCGGCGGCCTGGGCGTCCAGGGCACGGCCCGAGGAGTGCTCGACGGCGGCGAGTCCGGAGACCAGCGCGGTGCTGATCATCAGGGCGACGGCGGTGGCGGCGGTGCGCCGGGGGTCGCGCAGCGCGTTGTCGCGGGCGAGTTCGCCGAGTACACCGAGCCGGGCGGTGAACCGGCCGACCAGGCGGACGACCGGGCCGGCGAGCAGCGGCGCCAGCAGGATGAGGCCGGTGCCGAGGAGGCCGCAGCCGAGCATCGCGGTCCGCAGGTTCGCGTCGGAGGCGTCCTTGGCGTCGCCGAGGGAGAGCAGCAGGCCGGTCGCGGCGAGGACGGCGGTCGCGCCGATGGCGCCGCGGAGCCCGGAGAGGGCCGCGGGGGCGGGCTGCTCGGTGCTGCGCATGGCTTCGACGGGGGCGATCCGGGCGGCGCGGCGGGAGGGGAGCCAGGCGGCGAGGACGGTGACGCCGACCCCGACGAGGAGGGAGGCGAGCACGGGGGCGGGGCCGATCACCAGTGGGCCGCGCGGCAGCACGTCGTCGCCGCTGGCGAGCAGGGCGGGCAGGGCGGTGGCGACGCCGAGCCCGAGGAGGAATCCGGCCGCCGAGGCGGCGAGGCCGGTGAGGGCCGCCTCGGCGAGCACCGAGCCGACCACCTGGCGGCGGCTCGCGCCGATGGCCCGGAGCAGCGCGATCTCCCGGGAGCGGCGTGTGACGAGCATGGTGAAGGTGTTGACGACGAGGAGCGAGCCGATGAAGAGCGACAGTGCGGCGAAGACCGCGGGCAGCCGGGCGTAGCTGCGGGTCCTGGTGTCGATCAGGACCGACTGCTGGGCGGCCTTCGCCCGGGCGGTGGTCGCCTCGGCCCGGTCGGGCGGCAGCAGGGGGCCGAGGCGCTGGGCGAGTTCGGCGGGGTCGGTGCCGGGTGTGGCGGTCAGGTCGATCGCGGTGTAGTGGCCGGGGGTGGCGAACAGCTTCTGCGCGGTGGCACGGTCGAAGACGGCGAGGGTGCCGCCCGCGGTGACCCGGGTGTCGTCGGTGCTGACGGTGCCGACCAGGCGCGGGTGCAGGACGGGGCCGTCGGAGGCCAGGGTGACGGTGTCGCCGAGGGTGTAGCCGCCGGCGGCGGCGGTGCCGCGGTCGAGGGCGACCTCGCCGTCGTTGCGCGGGGCGCGGCCGGAGGTCAGCGGGTGGCGGCGGTCGGTGCCGTCGGGGCCGGGCAGGTAGCCCGCGGCGAGTCGCCCCATCGGGTTGCCGGCCCGCATCGGGGTGCCGTCCTTGGCCGCGAGGGTCACCGAGCCGTCGACGGTCGGGCGGGCGGCGGCGACTCCCGGCACGGCGGCGAGCCTGGTGACGAGTGCGTCGTCGAGCACGCCGGCACGCTCGTCCGCGGGTGTGCCCGGCGGGTGGATCGGGTCGACGGTGACGGCGGTGTCGGCGAAGTCCTTCGCCATGGCGGCGCGGTGGGCGGCGGTGGTGGTGTCGGCGAAGACGAGTGAGCCGGAGACGAACGCGACTCCGAGGCAGACCGCGAGGACGGTCATGACGAGGCGGGCCTTGTGCGCGAGGACGTTGCGCAGGGCGGTTCGCAGCATGGTGGGCTTTCGGCAGGGTGCGGAGGGACGACGGATCCGGCGGCGCGGCCGGGCACGACGGTGGACGGTCGGCGGTGGAAGGACGGCGGGCGCCGAGCGGCGGGCGGCTCAGCCGGTCCGGTCGCTGGGGTCGGTGCGGTCGCCGGGGTCGGTGCGGTCGGGGGCCTCGAAGGCGAGCATCCGGTCCAGGACGGCGCCCGAGGTCGGTTGCTGCAGTTCGTCGACGAGGCGGCCGTCGGCGAGGAACACCACGCGGTCGGCGTGGGCCGCGGCCACCGGGTCATGGGTGACCATGACGACGGTCTGGCCGAGTTCGCGGACGGAGTCGCCCAGGAATCCGAGGAGTTCGGCGCCGGCGCGGGAGTCCAGGTTGCCGGTCGGCTCGTCGGCGAACACGATCTCCGGGCGGGAGGCCAGAGCGCGGGCCACGGCGACGCGCTGCTGCTGGCCGCCGGAGAGTTCGGCGGGCCGGTGGTTGAGCCGGCCCGCGAGTCCGACGGTGGCGATGACGGTGTCGAGCCAGCCCGGGTCGGGCCGTCGCCCTGCCAGCCGCAGCGGCAGGGTGATGTTCTCCAGCGCGGTCAGGGTGGGCAGCAGGTTGAAGCCCTGGAAGACGAAGCCGACCTTCTCCCGGCGCAGGCGGGTGAGCTGCCGGTCGTTCAGAGTGGACAGCTCGACGCCGCCGAGCCGCGCCGATCCCGAGGTGACGGAGTCCAGGCCGGCCATGCAGTGCATCAGCGTGGACTTGCCGGAGCCGGACGGCCCCATGACGGCGGTGAACCGGCCGCGCGCGAACTCCACGGTCACCGCGTCCAGGGCGGTGACGCGGGTCTCGCCGCTGCCGTACGCCTTGGTGAGTCCGGACGCACGGGCCGCCGGTTCGTGGCGATCAGCACGTTGGGCACGGTCGACGCGGTCGGCCGGTTCGTGGCCGGCCGGCGTACGGGGCGCAGGTGTACGGGACGCCGGCCGCCCGTCGGTGGTGGTGGTGCGGAATGGAGGGAAGGTCTGCGACATGGGTGGGTGCTCCGCCTGGATGCGACGGCCCGCACGAGAGTACTGCGGGCCCGGGACACCTCCATCCTCACAGCGCTGATCAGCGGAAACGTCGTCCTACAGGCGGTAGTTGGCCTCTGCCGAAGGGCCCACGAGCCCGGTCCGGTCTCTACCGAACGGCAGAGATCCGCAGATGGGTCTCTGCCCTCGGACAGGGCGGAGCGGTCGGTCCGTCAGCCGGCCAGGCCGGTCCGGTGGGCGAGCAGCGCGGCCTGCACCCGACTCGCCGATCCGGTCTTGTCCAGGATCGCGCCGACGTGGGTCTTGACCGTGCCCGTGCCGATGCCGAGCCGGGCGGCGATGTCCTGGTTCGACAGGCCCTCGCCGAGCATCGCCAGCACGTCCCGCTCCCGTCCGGTCAGACGGGCGATCCGCTCGTCGGCGAGGGCGTCCGCGGGCCGCGGGTCCCCGGCGCGCAGCATCCGGGCGACGACGGCCCCGGTCACGCCCGGGGAGAGCACGGCGTCCCCCGCGGCGGCGGCACGGACCGCGCTGATCAGTTCCTGCGGGCCGTCGTCCTTCAGCAGGAAGCCCGCGGCGCCCTCGCGCAGGGCGCGCACGACGTTGTCGTCGTCGCCGAAGGTGGTCAGCATCACCACCCGCGGCGCCGGATCGAGGGCGAGCAGCGGGGCGATGGCGGCCAGGCCGTCGCAGACCGGCATCCGGATGTCGAGCAGCACCACGTCGGGGTGGTGCCGGGCGGCCTCCTCGACGGCCCGCCGCCCGTCCGGGACCTCGGCGACGACCTCGATGCCGTCGGCGTGGCGCAGGATCAGTCGGACGCCGTGGCGGATCATCGTCTCGTCGTCGGCGAGCAGGACGCGGATCGGGCCGGTGGGTTCGGTCACGGGGTCTCCCAGGGTGCGGCGTCCCGGACCGACGGGACGCTGAAGCGGTCGACGGCGATGAGGCGTTGTGCCTGGTCGAAGCAGTAGCGGGCGACGGTGAGGCTGCCGGGGCGGGCCTCGGTGGCGCCGTTGAACGGGTAGATGCAGCCCACCGCTGCGGTGGGGCGCGGCGGTTCGTGTCCGGTGGCGGCGGCGCGGACCGCCGCGTTGTCGCGGATGCCCGCGCCCGTGACGTCGCCGTAGTCGGCCCCGACCGCGGGCAGCGGGCGCGGGCCGGCGTCCTCGCGCGGTGCGGAGGCGTGGACGAAGGCGGTGCCGAGGGCCATCAGGACGCTCAGCGCGGGCAGGCCGAGGGCGAGCGTGAGCGCCTGCGCGGTCGGGCGGCCGGCGGGCGCGGCGCCCGCGCCGTCACCGGTCACCCCATCGGCGGTCACCCCGCCACCGGTCGCCCCGAGCAGGTCCGGCGCGGGCACGTCCGCCCCGGGTAGGTCCGCCCAGGCCTCGTCCGCCCCGGGTACGCCAGGTGCGGCTCCCGGCCGGTGCGGAGCAGGGGCGTCGCCGGGTTCGGCGGGGACCGCGGCGTCCACCAGGAAGCCGCCGGACGGCAGTGGCGTGGCGTCGAAACTCCCCCCGAGCAGTGCCACCCGTTCCCGCAGGCCGACGAGGCCGCGGCCGGTTCCCGGGCTGTCGGCGGGCGCCTGGCCCGCGGGCGTCCGGTCGGCGGACACCTGGCCGGCAGGCACCCGGGGAGCGGGCGGGGCACCGTTGCGGACGGTGACCCGGACCGTCGCGTCGTCGTGGACGACGGCCACGGTGACGTGCGACCGGTTGGCATAGCGGTGGACGTTGGTGAGGGCCTCCCGCACCACCCGGTGGACGGCCCGGCGCACGGGTGCCCGGCGCTGGTCGAGGTCGGGCCCGGTCCAGTCCAGCCGGACGGCGATGCCGCCGGCCCGCGACTCCGCGACCAGCGTTTCGAGGTCGGCGCGGGTGCCGGTGGCGTCGGTGAGCGCGTCGGTGCCGGTGTCCCGGCCGAGCGGGCCGAGCACGCCGAGGGTCTGCCGCAGCTCGCGCATCGCGTCGCGCGTGGTGCGCCGCACCAGGACGGCCTCCTCCCGCAGTTCGGGGTCGGCGTCCCGGAGGGCGAGTTCCAGCCCGCCGGCGTGCAGCGAGATGAGGCTGAGCCGGTGGCCGACGAGGTCGTGCATCTCGGCGGCGATCCGGGCCCGCTCCTGGATGCGGGCCCCGCTGTCGGCGTACCGGCGGGCGCGCTCGGCCGCGTCGCCGCGTTCGCGCAGCGCCCGCACCAGGCGGCGCTGCTGCCCGTATGAGGTGCCGACCAGGCCGGGGACGAGCACCGCGACCGGGGTGAGGACAAGGCCGAGGGCCAGTCCGTACGGGGCGGGGCCGGGGCCGAGCCACGGTGCGGCGACCGTCGCGGCCAGGACGAGCAGGGCGGCCGCCGCGGCCAGCAGCCGGGCGCGGCGCCGTGCCTCGGTGGTCCGCCGCGCGACGGTGTAGGCGGTCGCCGCGGCGACCGGTCCGACGCAGGGGGCCGCGCCGGTCAGCGCGGCGAGGGCGAGCAGGACGGCCGCCGGGTGGCGGCGGCGCAGCGGGAACAGCGCGGCGCCGACCGCCAGCGCCGACAACTGGACGTAGGGCTCGGGGAGGAAGTCGAGGGCCCCGACGACGGCCCAGACCCCGAACCCGGCGAGCGCCACCCAGGCCGTCTGCGCGACGGTGCGGGCGGCCGTGCCGGGCAGCCCACCGGGCGGACGGCGGGTGGCGCGGCGCAGCGGAGGGGTACGGGGCAGGTCCACGCTGACCAGTATCGATTCCGGAGGCCGCTCCGGTGTGCGCCTCACGGCCGATCCGCTCCTCTACCGAAAGGCAGAGACCTGCGCTGCCGGAGTACCGCTCCGCAGCGTCGGCGGGGAGGGCGGCCGAGGACGGCGGCCGGGACGGCGGGCTGCACGGGCACGGGCCGGTCGAGCCGTCGGGCAGGTCGGGCAGGTCGGGCCGAGCAGCGCAGCCGCCACCCCGCACCAACACCTCGTTTCACAGCGACCCTTGACTTCAAGTCGACTTCACATCGAAGACTGTGGTTCGTCGGCGGCCGGTCGACGGCCCCGCAGCTCCGGCGGGGCGCCGTGTTCCCCCGCGCCGCCACCCACCGACATCCCGACCCACAGGAAGAGAGCGGGCGTTGCGCCATCCCAGTCTGTTCCGCGACCGACGGTTCGCCGTCCTGTTCACCGCCCGCACCGTGTCCGTGCTCGGCTCCGCGTTCGGGCCCGTGGCCCTCACCTTCGCGGTCCTGGACCTGCCGGGCGCCACCGCCGGGACGCTCACCCTCGTCCTGACCGCCCAGACCGTACCCGAGATCGCCCTCATGCTGATCGGCGGTGTCATCGCCGACCGGATCCCCCGGCACCTGCTCATGGCTGCTGCGGAGGTGACCTCGGCCCTGGCGTTCCTGGCGATGGCCGGGATGTTCCTCACCGGGCACACCCCGCTGCCCGCACTGATCGGCTGCGCCCTGGCCGTCGGCGCCTCGCTGGCGCTCTACTACCCGGCCCTCACCAGCATCGTCCCCGACGTCGTACCGGCCGACCGGCTGCAGGCCGCCAACGCCCTGCTGCGGCTGGGCATGAACGGCGCCCGGCTGCTCGGCCTCGCGCTCGCCGGCGCCGCCGTCGCCCTGGTCGGACCAGGCTGGGCGCTGGCCGCCAACGCCGCCGGGTTCCTGGTCTCCGCCGCACTGCTCGGCTCGCTGCGCCTCGGCCGCAAGCCCCGCGGGTCCGACGGCAACTCCGTCCTCGCGGACCTACGCGAGGGGTGGCACGAGTTCTCCAGCCGCAGCTGGCTCTGGGTGACGGTGCTCCAGTTCGCCGTGGTCATCGCCGCGATGCAGGCCGCGTACGGTGTGCTCGGTCCGGTGGTCGCCAAGGAGCACATGGGCGGGGCGCCCGCCTGGTCGATGGTGCTGCTCGGGCAGTCCGTCGGCACGCTGGTCGGCGTCCTGGTGGCGATGCGGATCCGCCCGCGCCGCCCGCTGCTCGTCGCCACGCCGATGGTGTTCACCATGGCCGTGCCGCTGCTGCTGCTCGGCCTGGCCGCCCCGCTCGCCGCGGTGGTCTCCGGAGCGTTCGTCCTGGGCGCCGCGCTCAGCACCTTCGGCGTCCTGTTCGAGACCACCATGCAACGGGAGATCCCCCGCGAGGCCCTCTCCCGCGTCGCCTCGTACGACGCGCTCGGGTCCTTCATGATCGGCCCGGTCGGTCTGCTCGCCGCCGCTCCGCTCTCCGCGGCGGTGGGGACGCGTCCCGCGCTCCTGCTGTGCGCGGCCCTGGTGGTCGCCGCCACCGCCGCCGCCCTGCTGGTCCCGGCCGTCCGCCGGCTGGCCCCCGCCCGGGCGTCGGAGGCCGTCACCGGCTCCGCGGCGCCGACCACCGAACCGGGGCGGAACACGGGCGCGCCCCCCGAACCGAACCCGGGCACGAACGCGGCCCCCGACGCGGGCCGGGGCACCGGCACGACCCCCGACACCGGCTGGGGCGCAAGCCCGGTCGGGAACCCGCTCGGTGCCGACTGCCCCGCCGACGCCGCGCCGCAGCCGGTGGCGCGCTGACCCTGCGCCAGCGCCACGCGAACCCCGGCCGCACCGCCGGGGTTCGCGTGCGCCACCGGCCGCGACCGGCCCCGGGCGACGACCGCGACGGCCCGCCACCGTCCGCCGACCGGGCGCCGCTGCGGGACCGTCTGTGTCGCTCCCGCCGGGGGCCCCGGCCGCCGTGCTCTGCTGGGGGTCCGCCGGACGCATCCGTGAGTCCGGCACTCCCTCAGGAGTCCCCGTGCCCCGAACCCCCCGCCTCGCCGGCGCCGTCGGCGCCGCGACCTTCGCCCTCGCCCTGCTCGCCGCCTCACCGGCCACCGCCGTGGCCCCGCCGCTGTCCGACGCCCGGATCCTGGTCCACCTCGACCTGGCCGCCGGCCAGATGCCCGAGAACAGCGCGACCGAGCCCGACGGCTCACTGGACGTCACCTTCCTCGCCGCCCACCAGCTCGCCCGGATCGGCCGTGACGGCTCCGTGACCGTCCTGGCCACCCTGCCGCCCGAGGCGAACCCGAACACCCCCATCGTCGGCATCGCCGCCGCCACCGGCATCGCCCGCGCACACGACGGCACGCTCTACGCCGCGTACGCCACCGGCACCGCCCTGACCGGCATCTACCGGTTGGACTGCCACGGCACCCTGGAACAGATCGCGGCGCTGCCGCCCGACGGGCTGCCGAACGGCCTCGCGCTCGACGAGGACGCCCGCGTGCTCTACTCCGCCGACTCCGCCCTGGGCGTGGTCCACCGGATCCCGCTGGACGGCGGCGCCCCCACGGTCTGGGCATCCGGCGCGGCCCTGCAGCCCTCCGGGTTCATCGGCGCCAACGGCCTCAAGGTGCACCGCGGCGCCGTCTGGGTCTCCAACAGCGACCACGCCACCCTGCTGCGCATCCCGATCCTCCCCGACGGCGCCGCCGGCACGGTCGGGACCAGGGTCGAAGACCTGACCGGCATCGACGACTTCACGTTCCCCGACCCGCACCGGGACACCGTGCTCGCCGCGCTCAACACCGGCAACCAGGTCGTCCACGTCCGGCCCGACGGCAGCCGGCGGACCGTGCTCACCGCCGACGACGGACTCACCAGCCCCACCTCGGTGGCCGTGCACGGGCGCACCGTCTTCGTCACCAGCGCCGCGTTCGCCCCGCCGCCGGACCCCAACGTCCTGGTCGCCCGCCTCCACCGCTGACCCGGCGCCGTACCCCGGGCCCGGTACCGCCTGCTGCCGCCCGTCCCGCGCCGGGGCGGGCGGTCGGCCGTCCCGACGACAGATCCGCCCGGACGAACGACCCCGGCGCACGGCCCCGCCTGACGGCCCGGGTGAACGGCCCCCGCGATCCGCCCGGACGAACGACCCCGGCGAACGGCCGGTACGGCCGGTGGCGGGTCGGCACCCGCCTGCCTCGCCTCGCGTCCGGATCGCCGCGCAGGTTCGGCGGGTTGCCGCCCTCGGCCGTGCACCGATGATCCAACCGGAGCGAATCCCAAGTCAATCCGCCGGTTTGCTGGGGAAGCTCCAAGCATTACCTTGGATCCCCGTGACCCTCGACGATCTCCGCGTCTTCGCCGCCGTGTGCCGGGCCGGCTCGCTCAGCGCGGTCGCCCGCGACCTCCACTGCACGCAGTCCGCCGTCAGCCAGCACGTGAAGCGGCTGGAGCGGGAACTCGGCCTCAGCCTGATCGAACGCCACCCGCGCGGCGTCGTACCGACCCAGGCCGGACACCTGCTGCGGGCCGCGATCGCCGACGGGCTCGGGGGCATCGACCACGCCCTGCGCCGCATCGACGAACTCGCCCGCGGGGCCGGCGGATCCGTCCGCATCACCACCGGCTCGACCAGCATCCGGCACTTCATGTCCGCGGCCGTGGTCGAATTCCGCCGGCACTTCCCCCGGGCCAGCCTGGAGTTCCAGACCGAGACCTCCAACCGCAGTTGCTTCGACGCCCTCGCCGCCGGCCGCGTGGACCTCGCCTGGGTCACCGTGGGTGCCCAGGTCCGCGGCATCGAACAGCGCCCCGTCGTGGAACTGCCGTGGGTGCTCGCGGTCGCCGCCGCCGACCCGCTCGCCACCCGGGACGTCGTCGACGCCGCCGACCTGCAGGAGGCCCGGCTCATCGGCCTGCCCCCGAACTCCACCTCCCGCTCCCGCGTCGACGCCTGGCTGGCGGACGCGGGGATCCGGCCGGTCTTCGACACCAGCGTCGCCGACTGGGACACCGCCGTCCTGCTGGCCGGGCTCGGCCTGGGACACGCCGTCGTCCCGGCCCTGCCCGACTGGCAGGAACCCGGCCGGCCCGGCCTGCGCCTCGTCCCGATCCCCGCACTTCCCGCCCTTACCGCAGGCTGGGCGGTACGCCACTGGGACGCCCTCACCCCGCTCGCCCGCGCCTTCGCCGAGACCGTCGCCCGCCACTGCACCCACCGGCCGACCGGCTGAGCACCGCCGGGCCCCGTCCGGCCGCGGCGGACCGCCCCGGGCCGTGCGCCAAGGACGCTACCGGGCACGGAGTTTGACGTCTTCCCCGGCGCGGGCCCGGGCGCCATCATGGTCCACATGCAGCGAGTGCCGAAGGCGTGGCGGTGGCCCCTGTGGGGGATCGTGCTCAGCGGGGTGGGCGCGCTGTTCGTGCCCGTGGGCGGGTGGCTCTGGGTGCACGCCCTGCTGGCGGTGAACGCGGTCCTCACCCTCGGGAGCATGGCGCACCGCGAGATCCCGTTCCCGGTGGCCCTGGCGCAGCTGCGGCTGGGCGGTGACGACCGGAACGTGCTGCGGGGCCGGGTCGCCTCCGCCGCCCTGTGCCTGCCGCGCGGCAAGGTCGGCCTCGCGCTGCTTCGGCTGCGCGCGGTGGTGCCGGAGCTGAGCCGGGCGCTGGGGCCGGAGGATCCGGACACGCTGTCGGCGCGCAGCCTGCTGCTGCAGCTGGAGGGGGCGACGGGCCGGCGCCCCGCGCACCTCCCCGCGCTGGAGTCGCTGCTCGCCGACCTGGACCGGGTGCTCGGCCCGGGCCACCCGGACACCCTGGCGGGCCGGTACGCGCTGGCCGAGTGGCTGGCCGACGACGGGCGGTTCGACGAGGCCGAGGCCGCCTACCGGCAGGTGATCTCCGCCGGGACGGAGCGCGTGGGCCCCGACAGCGACGTCACGCTGATCGCCCGCGCCTCGCTCGCCGCCCTGGGTCACGAACGCCCCGGTGGGGACCGGGCCGCCGCACTGGACGAGCTTTCCGCCGTGCTCGCCGACATGGAGCGCGCCCTGGGCCCGGGCAACCCGACCACGGCCGGCACCCGCCGACTGCTCACCCAGTGGAAGCGGGCCCAGGCGGGATCCGCCGCGAACTGAACCGGGGCCGGGCCGTCAGTCGCACGGCACCGCGTCGGCCGCACCCGGGTCGATCCGCGCACCACGGCGGTGGCGACGGGGTCCGGCGGCGCTCGCCCGGAGCGCCGCCGCGTCGACGGCCTCCTGCGCGCTGCCGGCCGGGACCACGAAGCTCTGGGTGCCGCGCACCCCGCCCGAGAAGGTCGGCATCGTCACCAGCCACCGCCGCTCGGGTCGCCACGCCCGGACCTCGGCGGCCGCCGGTACAGCGCCGGGCGGGCCGGGGCGGCGGGACAGCGGCGGGGCCGCCAGCGAGGCGAGGGCCATGGCATCTCCTGGGCCGGACGTTCGGTGGGGAGACCGGCTCCAGGGCGACGCGGGGGTGGGGCGGCGCGGGCACGGACGAGCACAGCGCGGGCCCAGGGTGGGGGTCGGCCCGCGCGTGCGAAGGCCTACTCTCGCGCGGCCGGCAACCGCCGTCAAGACTTGCCGCAAATTTCCGCAAGTACTTGCAGGCCGCGCGCACCCCGCGCCGTCCGGCCCGCGCACCCCGAGCTTTCCGGTCCGGGAACGTTCCGGGCTCCGGAATCGTCGCCTCCGAGGACACATGTTTCTTGATCACAAGGGGTGGGACATGACCGTCACGCTGAGCGAAGAGATCATGCTTCTGTCACTCGACGACGAGAACGGACAGGCGAAGGACCGGTGGACGATCGGCTGGATCGTCTCCGGCGGCCTGCTGTTGGAGCTGGCGCTCGCCGAACGCATCCGGGTCGCGGACGGGCGGCTGGAGGTCGCCGACGCCGCGCCGACCGGGTCCGCCCTGCTCGACGGCTGCCTGGAACGCCTCGCGGCCTGGATCGGGACCACCCGGTCGGCCACGGTCGCCAACTGGCTGCGCAAGGACCAGGGCAAGGCCGTCGAGACGACCCTGGCGAGCCTCTGTGCGCGGGGCATCGTCGTCGAGGAGCGGAACCGGGTGCTCGGCCTGTTCCCGGTCCGCCGCTACCCGGAGGCGGACGGCGCGGTCGAGCGGGAGCTGCGCGGCCGGCTCGCCGCCGCGGTCCTGGAGGGGGCCGAGCCGGACGACCGCACCCGCGGACTGATCGCCCTGCTCCACGGCGCCCGCCTGCGCCGACTCGCCTTCCCCGGCCTGCCGCGCACGCAGGTCGAGCCGCGGATGGCCGCGATCGCCGAGGGCGAGTGGGCGGGCGAGGCCGTCCGGGACGCGATCCGCACCACGCAGGCGGCGGTGCTGGCCGCCGCCACCACCGCCGCGGTGGCGGGGGCCGTCGCCGCGGGCTGAGGACCGACCCGGGCGCCGGGGGCCGCCCGCTGCTCGCGCGGCCCCGGACACCCCGGCCTCCCCGGCCCCCGGCCCCCGGCCCGGGGCTATTCCCGCAGGCCCGCCGCGGCACAGGCGGCGGCCCGGTCGGTGGTGCAGATGTCGGAGACCTTGTAGAGGCCGTCCACGACCACGGTGTCCCGGATGTTGGCCTTGGTGACGACCACCGGCCTCAGGAGGCGGGCGGGGATGTTCTCGTCGGTGGCGCTGTCGATGGTCGAGGGCGCCACCGTCTTGGCCTCCTCGCCGCGCAGCAGCGAGACCGCCATTTCGGCGGCGGAGTCGGCGAGCGGCTTGTACGCCTTGTAGACGGTGAAGGCCTGCTCGCCGGTGACGATCCGCTGGATCGCGTCGAGCCCGGCGTCCTGGCCGCCGACCGGCACGTTGATGCCCGCGCTCTTCAGCTGCGCGAT
>NZ_JBSGXP010000171.1:0-18204 GCF_053610105.1 Kitasatospora sp. NPDC054939
CGCCCCGGCCGTGCCGGCCGGGGCGGGGGCCCGGGGACGCGCGAGCGGCCTACAGGTCGTAGTACAGCTCGAACTCGTGCGGGTGCGGGCGCAGGGCGATCGGGGCGATCTCCTGGGTGCGCTTGAAGTCGATCCAGGTCTCGATGAGGTCGGGGGTGAAGACGTTGCCGGCCAGCAGGTACTCGTGGTCGGCCTCCAGCGCCTCCAGGACGGCCGGCAGCGAGGACGGCACCTGGGGGACGTTGGCGTGCTCCTCGGGCGCGAGCTCGTAGAGGTCCTTGTCGACCGGCTCCAGCGGCTCGATCTTGTTACGGATGCCGTCCAGGCCGGCCATCAGCATGGCCGCGAAGGCCAGGTACGGGTTGGAGGCCGGGTCGGGGGCGCGGAACTCGATGCGCTTGGCCTTGGCGTTCGAGCCGGTGATCGGGATGCGGATCGCGGCCGAGCGGTTGCGCTGCGAGTAGACCAGGTTGACCGGGGCCTCGAAGCCGGGCACCAGCCGGTGGTAGGAGTTCACCGACGGGTTGGTGAAGGCCAGCAGCGAGGGGGCGTGCTTGAGCAGGCCGCCGATGTAGTAGCGGGCGGTGTCGGAGAGGCCGGCGTAGCCCTGCTCGTCGTAGAAGAGCGGGGAGCCCTCGGTCCACAGCGACTGGTGGACGTGCATGCCTGAGCCGTTGTCGCCGAAGATCGGCTTCGGCATGAAGGTGGCGGTCTTGCCGTTGCGCCAGGCGACGTTCTTGATGATGTACTTGAACAGCATCAGGTCGTCGGCGGCGTGCAGCAGGGTGTTGAACTTGTAGTTGATCTCCGCCTGGCCGGCCGTGCCGACCTCGTGGTGCTGGCGCTCGACCTCCAGCCCGGCGGCGGCCAGCTCCAGCGACATCTCGGCGCGCAGGTCGGCGAAGTGGTCGACCGGCGGCACCGGGAAGTAGCCGCCCTTGTACTTGACCTTGTAGCCGCGGGCGTCGCCCTCGGCGGAGCCGGTGTTCCAGGCGCCCGCCACGGAGTCGATGTGGTAGTACGACTCGTTGGCCGCGGTCTCGAAGCGGACCGAGTCGAAGACGTAGAACTCGGCCTCGGGGCCGAAGTACGCGGTGTCGGCGATGCCGGAGGAGGCGAGGTACGCCTCGGCCTTCTTGGCGACGTTGCGCGGGTCGCGGCTGTAGGCCTCGCCGGTCACCGGGTCCTGGATGAAGAAGTTGATGTTGAGGTGCTTCTCGGTCCGGAACGGGTCCAGCCGGGCGGTGGCGAGGTCCGGGACGAGCCCCATGTCGGACTCGTGGATCGCCTGGAAGCCGCGGATCGACGAACCGTCGAACATCAGTACTTCGGACGGGTCGAAGGTCGCCGCAGGCACCGAGAAGTGCTGCATGACGCCCGGCAGATCGCAGAACCGGACGTCGACGAACTTCACGTCGTTGTCCTGGATGAACTGCTTCACTTCGGCGGCGTTGTTGAACATCCATCCTCCTCGGCGTGCGAATGAGGCTCACCCGCATGGGCCTCACCCTAGGAATGGGCCGTTTCCGAACGGTGACCCGGTCGTTTCCTGAATGTTAACCGGCCGCGCCGAACGGGTGGCAAAGGCGTACGGGGCCGGACAAAACGCTACGCCCGCTCGGACCGTACCCCACAAGTGGTCTGGACCACTTCGGCAGCCCGACACGCGGGATTCACCCGCAGGGGGAGGCGGTGGCGGCGCGCCGCGTTCGCCCGGTTAGTGTGGATCGGTGGACACCAGACAAGCGTTGGGATCGTGGATCGACGGCCCGAAGGCCGCCGCCGAGCAGATGGGCGCCGACTTCGGCTACCGCGGTGAGCGCCTCGGACTGCCGCAGGAGGGCCCCGGCTCGGTGGCCGGACCGGGCCGCCGCATCGGCGCGCTGTTCGTCGACGGCTGGCTCGTCTCGCTGGTCTCGTACGGCCTGATCGCCCAGGGCGCCGTGGGCTCCGCCAACCTCTGGACGACGCCGCTGTTCCTCGTGGTCACCGTCCTGCTGCTGGCCACCACCGGCACGACCGTCGGCAAGCGGCTGTTCGGCCTGCGGGTGGTCCGGGCGGACGGCACCCGCGCGACCATCCCGCAGGTGCTGCTGCGAACCCTGCTGCTCTGCCTGGTGGTGCCCGCCCTGGTCTGGGACCGCGACACCCGCGGTCTGCACGACAAGGCCGTCGGCACCGTCGAGGTCCGGATGTAGTCCACGCCCCGCCCGGTCCGCACGGCCCCCGGGTCGGGGCCCGCGGTGCATGGCGACCGCCCTGCCCCGCACCGCCCGACCCGGCCCGGAACGTCGAACGGCCCCGCCGCAGGAAGTCCTGCGACGGGGCCGTTGGCGTTCAACGGGGTCGTCGGCGCGGTGGCCGACGGGGGCGGGGCCTCAGCGGACCTGGCCGCCCTTGGGCATCCGGGCGCCCTTGGGCATCGGGCCCTTGGGGATCGGCGCCTTGGAGAGCAGGTCGCCCAGCGCCCGCAGTCGGTCGTTGGTCTCGGTGACCTGGCCGGGGGTGATGGCGCGCGGCAGACGCATCAGGTGGATCTGCAGCTTCTTCAGCGGCACCTCCTCCGGCCCGGTGCCCACCACGATGTCGTGCACCGGGATGTCGCCGACCACGCGGGCCATCTTCTTCTTCTCGGAGGCCAGCAGCTGGCGCACCCGGGTCGGGTTGCCCTCGCCGATCAGCGCGATGCCGGCCCGGCCCACGGCGCGGTAGACCGCGTCCTGGCTACGGGTGACCGCCACCGGCGTGGTGCTCGCGCTCCAGCCGCGGCGGATGTTGTTCAGCACCGCGGCGACCGCGCCCGGCTGCCCCTCCATCTGCCCGAACGCAGCCCGCTCGGCGCGCCGCCCGAAGACGATCGCCATGGCCAGGAAGGCCACGATGAAGCCGAGGACGCCCAGGTAGATCGGGTGTTCGATCGCAAAGCCGATGGCGAGGAACACGCCGAAGGTCAGCAGGCCGACGCCGGCGATGATCAGGCCGATCTTGGTGTCGACCTTCTTGGTCATGATGTACGCCTGACGGATCTGCTTCAGCCGCCCGGGGTTCTCGGAGTTTTCCCTCGCCATAGGGCTCATGGTACGTGGCGTGGGCATGGGATATCCAAGCCCGGGTACCCGTTCGGTCCGAACCGTGACCGGAGCGATCCCGTACGAACGTGCTCGGTGAGGGCCCGGTGCCTGCGGGTGAGGCCCGGGTGTCGCGCTGTGACCGCTCAGCGCCGCGCCGTGGTCGGCGCGGCGGTGTGCTCGCGGTCCGCGGCGTCGCGGCGGTTCTCGCAGACCGCCCGCCAGGCGTTGCGGCGGGCCTGCTGCTGGCCGCCGGCCAGCAGCAGGCTCTCGGCCAGCCGCAGGGCGGTGCCCACCGTGCGGATTCCGACGGTACCGATCCCGACCTGCATGGTCCGGGGCTCCCCTCGTGACCGGAAGACTTCGAACGAACTCATCGTCCCCACCCCGTGTTACCAGTCCGTGACCCGAAGGTCAAAGCCCGGTGAAGCGGGGCGGGCGGCGCGGCGGGCGCCGGACACGCGGGAGGGGGCGGAGCCGCGGCCCCGCCCCCTCCCGTGGTGACGGTCAGACCGCGCTCTGCGCGCGGTGCTCCAGCGCCTGCCGGTACAGCCGGCCGGCGCGGTACGAGGAGCGCACCAGCGGGCCGGACATGACCCCGGCGAAGCCGAGCTCCTCGGCCTCCTGCTGCAGCTCGACGAACTCCTGCGGCTTGACCCAGCGCTCCACGGGGTGGTGGCGCACCGAGGGGCGCAGGTACTGGGTGATGGTGATCAGCTCACAGCCGGCCCCGACCAGGTCGGCCAGCGCCTGGCTGACCTCCTCGCGGGTCTCGCCCATGCCGAGGATCAGGTTGGACTTGGTGACCAGCCCGGCCGCGCGGGCCTGGGTGATGACGTCCAGCGAGCGCTCGTAACGGAAGGCCGGGCGGATCCGCTTGAAGATGCGCGGGACCGTCTCGACGTTGTGCGCCAGCACCTCGGGGCGGGACGAGAAGACCTCGGCCAGCTGCTCGGGGACGGCGTTGAAGTCGGGGATCAGCAGCTCCACGCCGGTGCGGCCGGTCTGGCGGTCGGCGGTCAGCGCGTGGACCTGGCGCACCGTCTCGGCGTACAGCCAGGCGCCGCCGTCCGGCAGGTCGTCGCGGGCGACACCGGTGATGGTGGCGTAGTTCAGGTCCATGGTGACGATGGACTCGGCGACCCGGCGCGGCTCGTCCCGGTCGAAGTCGGCGGGCTTGCCGGTGTCGATCTGGCAGAAGTCGCAGCGGCGGGTGCACTGGTCACCGCCGATGAGGAAGGTCGCCTCGCGGTCCTCCCAGCACTCGAAGATGTTGGGGCAGCCCGCCTCCTGGCAGACGGTGTGCAGCCCCTCCTTCTTCACCAGCGACTGGAGGGCGTTGTACTCCGGGCCCATCTTCGCGCGGGTCTTGATCCACTCGGGCTTCCGCTCGATGGGGGTCTCGCTGTTGCGGACCTCCAGGCGGAGCAGCTTCCTGCCGTCGGGTGCGACAGCGGACACGTGCGACTCCTAGAACTAGACGGGGTACCCCCAGGGTACGCCTGTGCTTGTACGGCTTTCGCCGGGCCCGTGGCCCGCAATCGCAGGGCAACAGAGCTACCGGCCGGTAGATTCCCCGCCGCCGGAGGCTCCGGGGAGCGGCGGCGGGTGTCAGCGGGCGGTCGCGGGCTCCGGCAGTTCGGCGAGGACGGCGGCCAGGTGCTTCTCGACCACCGGCAGCGCCTCGGCGACCGGGAAGCCGCGCCCCAGCTCCGAGGAGAGCGAGCCGACGCCCGCGTCCCGGATGCCGCACGGCACGATCCGGTCGAACCAGGTCATGTCCGGGTCGCAGTTGAGTGCGAAACCGTGCATGGTCACGCCCCGGGCCACCCGGACGCCGATCGCGGCGAGCTTGCGGTCGTCCCCGCGCTGCCCGGCGTTGGAGGGAGCGTACTCGGGGCCGGCCAGCCGCGGGTCGATGCCCAGCGGCAGGCCCATCCGCAGGGTGAGCGCGCCGATGTCCACCACCTGGGCCGGGTCCACCACCGCGTCCGGGAGGTCCTCGCCCAGCACCCAGACGCCGCTGCGGCCCTCGACCCGGGTGGTGGCCACGCCGACCTCGGCGGCGGCGCGGATCAGCGCCTCCTCCAGCCGGCGCACGTACGCGACCACGTCGATCGGGTCCGGCAGCTTCACGATCGGGTACCCGACCAGCTGGCCGGGGCCGTGCCAGGTGATCTCGCCGCCCCGGTTCACCTCGACCACCGGGGTGCCGTCCAGCGGCAGGTCGGCCGGGTTGGTGCGCTTGCCCATGGTGTACACCGGGGGGTGCTCCAGCAGCAGCACGGTGTCGGGGATCTCGTCCGCGACGCGCAGCGCGTGCAGCCGCTGCTGCTCCTCCCAGGCCTCCTGGTACGGGACGGCGCCCTCGCCGATGCCCATCCGTACGAAACGTACGTTCTCGCTCACCGATGCTCCTTGCCAGGCGTTCGAGACCAACCTCGCCACTGTACGCCCGACGCCGGGTGACCCGTTCGGCCGCCCGTTCGACGGGCACCCGGGACCGCACCGGCCCGCTCCGGCGCGGGGCCGAGGGCGGCCGGGGCCGGCTCGCGGGCCCGCTCAGGTGTTCGCGAGCAGCTGGAGGCGCAGGGCCAGCTGGAGCTCCAGCGAGCGCTCCGGCTGGTTCCAGTCCCGGCCGAGCAGCACCTCGACCCGGTCCAGCCGCTGCACCACGGTGTTCACGTGGACGTGCAGCTCGTCCTTGGCCCGGGTCAGCGAGCCGCCGCAGTCGAAGTAGGCCCGCAGGGTGCGGACCAGCTCGGTGCCGCGCCGGGCGTCGTACTCCAGCAGCGGACCGAGCGCGGCGCGGACGAAGCCGTCCACCTCGTGGCCGTCGCCGAGCAGCACGCCGAGGAAGCCCAGGGCGCCCGCCGAGGCGCCGTCCCCGGCCCGGCCGAGCACCTTGAGCGCCCGGACGCAGCGCAGGCCCTCCGCGTACGAGGCGGCGAGCGCGACGGGGCCGGCCGCGGGCCGTCCGGCGCCGACCGTCACCGGGAGGCCGGTCAGCCGGGCGAGGCGCTCGGCCGCGTGCTCCGCGGCCTGCTGGGCGGCGTCCGCCCCGCCCTCGTCGGGCACCAGCAGGACCACCGTGCCGCCGTGCTCGGCGCTGATGCCGCGGGAGCCGAAGAGGTGGCGCCCGGCGGCGCCGGCCAGTCGGCTGCGGTCGGCGGCGGCGCTCCCGGGGGCCCCGGCCGGTTCGGCCGCCAGCACCAGGTGCGGGCGGTTGAGGTCCACGCCGAGCCGGCGGCCGCGGGCGACCAGGCCGGCCGGGTCGCGGCCGGGGGCGGTCAGCAGGTCGGCGAGCAGCTCGCCGCGGACCCGGTTCTCGGTCTCGGCGACCGAGCGGCGCAGCAACAGGAGCAGCGCGGTCACCACGCCGGCCCGTTCGAACAGCCGCCGGTCGGCGTCGTCCAGGTCCGGCCGGCCGTGCAGGACGAGGGTGCCCAGCGGCTCCTGGCCGGCGAGCACCGCGCAGACCCAGCCGCCGCCGTGCCGAACCGCCCGGCCCTCGGTGCGGGAGGCGGCGACCGCCTCGGCGAGGCCCGCGGCGGGGGCGGGCCGGCCGGCCAGCGGGCTTCCCTCGGTGTCCAGCACGGCGGTCTCGCCGCCGAGCAGCGCGCCCACCTCGGCGGCCACGTCCGGCACCTCGGCGCCGCGCAGCACCAGGTCGGTGAGCCGGTCGTGGCCCTGTTCGGCGCGCTGGACGGCGGCGGCGTGGGCGCGGATGACCTCGTTGGCGGAGTTGAGCTCGGTGAGCGCGGCCCGGGTGTCGGCCAGCGACTTGGCGGTGTCCAGGGCGATGGCGGCGTGCGCGGCCAGCGAGCAGAGCAGCGCGACCTCGTCGGGGGAGAAGGCCCGGGCGGCCCGGTCGGCGGCGAACAGCACCCCGATCACCTGGCCGCCGATCAGCAGCGGCACCCCGATGATCGCCACCAGGCCCTCGTCGAGGACGCCCGCGTCGATGGTTTCGGTGTGCCGGAAGCGGTCGTCGGTGCGGTAGTCGGGGGTGGCGTAGGGGCGGGCGGTCTGTGCGACCAGGCCGCCGAGCCCGTCGCCGAGGCCCAGCCGCAGGGTCTGGAAGAGCACGGACACCGAGCCGTCGGTGACCCTCATATAGGTGTCGCCCGCGGCCTCGTCGGGGAGCGTCAGGTACGCGGTGTCGGTGCCGAGCAGCAGCCTGGCCCGCCGCACGATCGCCTGCAGCACGGTGTCCAGGTCGCGCGAGGCGGCGAGGTCGCCGGCGGTGTCGAACAGCGCCGTCAGCTCGGCCTCGCGGCGCCGGTGCTGACGCAGCGTGCGGTGCACCCGCAGCGCCTGCCACGTGGCGTCCTCGATCTCGCCCAGGACGGCGGCCGGGGCGCCCCGCCGGCGGGCCTCGGCGAGCACCTCGGTGAAGTCCTCGGTGGCGGCGCCGGAGGCGAGCAGGTCGAGCAGCCGGCGCAGGGCCGGCGCGGGGCCGGTGTGCAGGTCGTCCATCGGGCAGCCGCCAATCGGCAGGGTGCGGGAAGCGGCATGGTATGCCAGACGGCCCGCGGCCCGGGGCCCGCGCGGAGGCGGGCACCGGGCCGGGCACGTGGCCGTCAGACGGCGGCGGGCTTCGCCTCGACCGCCTCCCCGTCCGGGGCGGCGCTGCCCGGTTCGACCTCGGCGAGGTCGCGCCCCCGGGTCTCCCGGGCGCAGAGCACCGCGACCACGGTGATCAGGGCGGCGATCGCCACGTACACCGAGATCGGCGTGGAGCTGCCGTGCTCCTTCAGCAGTGCGGTGGCGATCAGCGGTGCGGGCGCGCCGGCCGCCACCGAGGCGAACTGGGCGCCGATCGAGGCGCCGGAGTAGCGCATCCGGGTGGCGAACATCTCGGAGAAGAAGGCCGCCTGGGGGGCGTACATCGCGCTGTGGAAGACCAGCCCGACGGTCACCGCGAGCAGCAGCGAGCCGAAGGACTTCGCGTCCACCAGGCCGAAGAAGACGAAGGCCCAGATCCCGACGCCGACCGCCCCGCCCAGGTACACCGGCTTGCGGCCGATCCGGTCGGAGAGCGCCCCGAAGACCGGGATCAGCGCGAACTGGACCGCCGAGGCGATCAGCACCGCGTTGAGCGCGGTCTGCTTCGGCAGGTGCACCTGGGTGACGGCGTAGGCCAGCACAAAGGTGGTCATCACGTAGTACGAGATGTTCTCCGCCATGCGGGCGCCCATCGCCACCAGCACCTCCCGCCAGTGGTGCCGGAGCACCGCCACCAGCGGCAGCTGCTCCGCCTTCGGGGCCGCCTCCCGGCGCGCCGCGGCCTGCGCCATGGCCTGCTTGAACAGCGGCGACTCGTCCACCGCCAGCCGGATCCACAGGCCGACCACCACCAGGCCCGCCGACAGCAGGAACGGCACCCGCCAGCCCCAGGCCAGGAAGGTCTCCTCGGACTGCACGGTGGTCAGCAGCGACAGCACCCCGGCGGCCAGCAGGTTGCCGGCCGGTGCGCCGCCCTGCGGCCAGGACGCCCAGAAGCCGCGCCTCCGCCGGTCGCCGTGCTCGGAGACGAGCAGCACCGCTCCGCCCCACTCGCCGCCCAGCGCGAAGCCCTGCACCAGCCGCAGCACCGTCAGCAGGACCGGCGCCGCGGCCCCGATCGACGCGTAGGTGGGCAGCAGCCCGATCAGCGTGGTCGAGCCGCCCATCAGCAGCAGGCTCAGCACGAGCAGCTTCTTGCGCCCGATCCGGTCGCCGTAGTGCCCGAAGACCAGCGCGCCCAGCGGCCGGGCCGCGAAGCCGATGGCGTAGGTGAGGAAGGCGAGCAGCGTGCCGGTCAGCGGGTCGCTGGTGGGGAAGAACAGCTTGCCGAACACGAGCGCGGCGGCTGTTCCGTACAGGAAGTAGTCGTACCACTCGATGGTGGTGCCGATCAGGCTGGCGCCGACGACCTTCCAGAGCGGGGAGCCCGGTCTCGCGGTGGCGGCGGGGGAACTGGCCATGGAGGGATCTCCTCGGGGGTGGCGGTGAGGGGGGAGGGTGCGCCGGAATCGGCGCCGGGGGGTCAGTGCGCGGTCCAGCCGCCGTCGACGGCGAGGCTGGCACCGGTGATGTACGAGGCGGCGGGGGAGCAGAGCCAGAGCGCGAGCTGGGCGATCTCGTCCGGTTCGATCAGCCGCTTGACGGCGGTGCGCTGGAGCATGATCCGCTCCACCACCTCGTCCTCGGGGATGCCGTGGGCGAGCGCCTGGCCGGCGATCTGGCGTTCGACGAGCGGGGTGCGGACGTAGCCGGGGTTGATGCAGTTGCTGGTGACGCCGTGCGGCGCGCCCTCCAGGGCGACCGTCTTGCTCAGCCCCTCCAGGCCGTGCTTGGCGGTGACGTACGCCGACTTGAAGGCGCTGGCCCGCAGCCCGTGGACGGAGGAGATGTTGACCACCCGGCCCCACCGCTGCGCGTACATGTGCGGCAGGGTGCGGCGCAGGATGCGGAACGGCGCCTCGACCATCACCCGCTGGATCAGGGCGAAGCGCTCGACGGGGAACTCGTGCACCGGCGCGACGTGCTGCAGCCCGGCGTTGTTGACCACGATGTCGGCGTCGTCCGGCAGGGCCTCCACCGCGTCCGGGTCGGCGAGGTCCGTGATCTGTGCGATGCCGCCGATCCGTGCGGCGAGCTCCTCGGCCGGCCCGGCCGCCAGGTCGACGACGTGGACCAGGGCGCCGGCCCCGGCGAGCGCCTCCGCACAGGCCCGGCCAATGCCGGAGGCGGCGCCGGTCACCAGGGCGGTCCGGCCGTGGAGGGGGCGGGCTGAAGTGGTGTCCATGGCCGAGAACGGTAGGAATCCGCTGGCCCGGCTCCCATGGGCTGGACCGCCACAGCACCGGCGATGACTGTGGTGGTGGGCACCATGACGCACGCCGGCGCGGCCGACGGGGGGAAACCAAACCCATGGTGCCCCCGCTTCCCCGTAATGGGCGCGGTTGCTTCACCCGTTCGGAGGATTGCTCGGTCAGAACCACCCATAGCGCCCGAATGCTCGCTACATTCACGCCGATTCCCGACAGGGGGCGTCGCCGCCGGCAGCCGAAGTGCTGGTGGAGCCGGTGCGGCGTCCGAGAGGTGTTGACTGACTATGCCCCAACGGCCTGCAACGGACAGCCCGGCGTACGGACCGCTCGACCCGCTCGACCAGCACCGGGGTCCGGTCGACCGGGCCCTTCCGGATGCCCCCGACCCCCTGACCGCCGATCGGTCGGCCGCCGATCCGCTGGCCGACGACGGCCGCGCCCCCGCGCGGCCCGCCGCGCCGGTGGTCCCCGCCGTGCCGCCCTCCGGCGGCTCCGCCGGCCCGGGCCCCCAGAACGGCCAACTCGCGGCGCTGATCGAGGAGGCCGGGTTCTCGCACGCCGGCCTGGCCCGCCGGGTCGACCAGCTCGGCCTGGAACACGGCCTCGACCTGCGCTACGACAAGACCTCGGTCACCCGCTGGCTGCGCGGCCAGCAGCCGCGCGGCGCCACCCCCGCGCTGATCGCCGAGGTCTTCACCCGCCGGCTCGGCCGCCGCCTCACCGCCCAGGACCTCGGCCTGGACGCCTGCGCCCCGGTCTACGCGGGGCTGGAGTTCGCCGAGACGCCGCAGGAGGCGGTGGACATCGTGGCGAGCATGTGGCGCAAGGACAACGGACCGCAGTCCGAACTGCGCCGGATCGCCTTCACCCCGGCCGGCCTGGTGGTGCCCAGCCGCGACTGGCTGATCGGTCGCACCGACGAGCGGGTCGCCCGGGACGGCACCACCCAGGCCGCCGCCCAGGCCCGCCCCGAGCAGCCCGTCCCCGGGGTGCCGGGAGCCGCCCCCGGTGCCGCGCCCGCCGCGGTCGGCACGCCCCCGGCGCGCGCCGCCGTCCCCGGCGGGCCGGGCGTCCGGACCTCCCCGGTGCCGCCCCCGCCGGCGGCCGGTTCCCCGGCGGCGCTCGGCCGGGTCCCGACCCAGAGCCGGCGCCCGCCGGTCGCCGTCGAGCCGCCGTACAGCGACCCGGCCCGCGAGCAGCGCCCGGCGCTGCGGGTCGGCCGGGGCGACATCGCGGCGATCCGGGCGGTCGGCGACCTCTTCCGCGCGCTGGACCACGCGTACGGCGGCGGGCACGCCCGGCAGGCCCTGGTCCGCTACCTGGAGAGCGAGGCCGAGCCGATGCTGCGCGGCCGGTACGGCGAGCAGATCGGCCGGGCGCTCTTCGGGGCGGTCGCCGACCTGACCAGGCTGGCCGGCTGGACCTCCTTCGACATCGGCGCGCACGGCCTGGCCCAGCGCTACTTCGTCCAGGCCCTGCGGCTCTCCCAGGCCGCCGGCGACCGCGCCCTCGGCGGGTACGTCCTGGTGACGATGAGCCACCAGGCCGTCCACCTCGGGCACGGCCGGGAGGCGGTTCAGCTCGCCCGGGTCGCCCAGCAGGGTGTCGGCACGGCGGTGCCGGCCGCGGTGCAGTCGCTGCTGCACGCCGCGGAGGCCCGCGGGCACGGGCTGCTCGGCGACGTCCGGGCCTGCACCACCGCGCTGGTCCGCTCCGAGCGCTCGCTCGCCGCGGCCCGGCCGGGGGACGAGCTGCCCTCCTGGGCGCGCTACTTCGACGAGGCCCAGCTCGCCGACGAGTTCGCCCACTGCTACCGGGACCTCCAGCAGTGGCGCACCGCGGCCCAGCACGCCGAGAAGTCGCTGCGGCTGCGCTCGCCCGCCTACGCCCGCAGCCGGATCTTCTGCCGGCTGGTGCTGGCCACCGCCCGGCTCGGCATGGGCGACCTCGACGAGGCGTGCACGATGGCCACCGACGCGATGCGCGCCGCCGGGGAGATGCGCTCGGCGCGCTCGCTGGAGTACGTGCGGGACTTCCACCGCCGCCTCACCCCGTACCGGGGCAGCCCGGTCGCGCGGGCCTTCGAGGAGACCGCCCGGCAGACGGGGGTGATCTGAGCGCGGACGGGCGCCGCCCGGAAGGTGGCGTCCGCCCCACGCCCTACGCCGCGGCCTCCGCCGCCCGGGCGCCGGTCGGCACGCCCAGGTCCCGGACCACGGCCAGCGCGGCCCGCCGTCCGGAGACCAGCGCGCCCTGCACGCTGCTGGTGTCCCGGTGGTCCCCGCAGACGTACAGCCCCGCCAGCAGCCGCACCGGCCGCCGGAGGTTGTGCGGCGGCGGCATCGCGGGCAGCGCGTCCGGCACGTGGCGCACGCTCAGGAAGTGCCAGCCCGAGGTGCCCGTCCCGTACAGCTCCGCGAGGCGCGCCCGCACGGCCGGCTCCAGGCCGGCCGGGCCGCCGGCGTCGAAGGAGCGCCGCCCGAGCACCGTCGTCGCCACCAGCGCCTGCCCGGCCGGGGCGTACGAGGGGTGCAGCTCGCTCAGCACCACCGAGTGCGAGACCAGCGGCGCGGCCCCGTCCGGCCGGTCGCCGTCGAGCAGCAGGACCGCTTCGCCGATCGGCGGGCGGTCGGCCGCGTGGTAGTAGGTGGTGACCGGGTGGAAGTCCGGCACCCGCAGTCCGGGCAGCAGCTCGGACGCCGAGCGGGCGCCGGTGGCCACCACCACGGCCTGCGCACCGATCCGCCCGTGCCCAGCGGTCTCCACGCCGTCCGCCGCGATCGAGGTGACCCGCACCCCGGTCCGGACGGTGCCGGCGGGCAGCGAGGCGGCCAGCTGGGCCGGGACCGCCGCGATGCCGCCGGCGGGCAGACAGAGCCGGCCGCGCGCGTACGAGCGGAGCACCAGGTCGGCGATCCGGCTGCTGGTGCCGAGCGCCGGATCGGCGAGCAGGGCGGTGAGCAGCGGGCGCAGGAAGCCGTCCACGGTGCGCGGTGACGGCCCGCGTTCGGTGAGCGCGCGGGCGGTGGTGGTCTCCGGCCGGGCGAGCAGCCGGGAGGCCGGGGTCGCCGCGAGCCGGCTCAGCCAGTTGCCGAGCCGGGCCTTGTCCAGCGGACTGCCCAGCGGGGCCCGGACGGTGGCGTGCCGGGCGGCCGGCAGGTGGGGGTCGCCGGCCCGGTAGCGGCGGCCGGCGCTGTGCACCAGGACGCCGGGTGCGAGCGGGCGCAGTTCGAGGCGGTCCAGGTCGAGCCGGTGGCGCAGCTCGGGGTACGCGGTGTTGAGCAGGTGGATGCCGTGGTCGAGCCGGAAGCCGTCCAGTTCGCGGGTGGCGGTCCGGCCGCCGATCCGGTCGGTGGCTTCCAGGACCTGGACGGTCAGTCCGTGGCCGGTCAGCTCGCGGGCGGCGGTCAGGCCCGCGAGTCCGGCGCCGACCACGACGACGTCCGGGTCGGACTGTCGGCGGGTGCGGCGGGTGAAGTCGTACGTGGGCACGGGCGTGCTCCCTCCCTGGTTTCCGGGGCTCCGGCCGACGCGGGTGGCGAGGTGCCGGGCACGGTCCGTCGATGTGATGCCCAGTCAGTGCGACTGTCAGACAGGACGTTCGGCCCGTATCCAGGGGTCGGGAGCGGTGGGGAGGTGCGGTGCGCGGGGGCGGTCACGGACAGTGCGCGACAGCGCGTCCGAGCGGCCGGGTTCTGGTCCGACGGGCGCGCACGGTCACCGGGGGCGCGAAGCGCGCCCGCACTGTGCTCCCGTGCGCCCCCTTCCGGACCCCCCTGGGCATATGCCCAGGGCACGACCTGCGATTACAGGGCCGCCCGCACCGCGTCGTCCACCTCCGGGTGGGCGAACCGGAACCCGGCCTCCAACAACCGCTTGGGCACCACCCGGTGGCTGCCGGTCACCTCCACCGCGAGCTCGCCCAGCACCGCCTTCATCGCGAACTCCGGCACCGGAAGCAGCGCCGGCCGCCCGAGCACCCGGCCCAGCGAGGCCGTCAGCTCGGCATTGGTCACCGGGTTCGGAGCGGCGAGGTTGAACGCCCCCGCCAGGTCCTCCCGGTCGAGCAGGAAGCGGAACGCCGCCACCTCGTCGGCCAGCGAGATGAAGCTCCAGTACTGCCGCCCCGAACCCAGCCGCCCGCCCAGGCCCAGCTTGAACAGCGGGAACAGCCGCGCCCCGGCGCCGCCCCCGGTCGCCAGCACCAGGCCGGTCCGCGGGTGCACCACCCGGACCCCGGCCTCCTCGGCCGGCCGCGCGGCGGCCTCCCACTCCACGCACACCCGGGCCAGGAAGTCGTCACCGGCCGGGGCCTCCTCGTCGATCACCCGGTCCCCGGTCTGCCCGTACACGCCCACCGCGGACGCCGAGATCAGCACCCGGGGCGGCTCGTCGAGCTCCGCCAGCGCCCCCGCCAGGGTCCGGGTGCCCAGCACCCGGCTGTCGCGGATCTCCCGCTTGTACGCCTCCGTCCACCGGTGGTCGCCGACCCCGGCCCCGGCCAGGTGCACCACCGCGCCGACCCCGGCCAGCCCGGCCCGGTCGATCTCCCCCTGCTGCGGGTTCCACCCCACCCCGGTCGTCCCGTCCGCCTGCGGCCCGGTCCGCGACCGGTGCCGCACCAGCCGCACCACCTCGTGCCCGTCCGCCAGCAGCGACGTGACGAGCGCCGCCCCGATCAACCCCGTCGACCCACTCACCGCAATACGCATCCGCCCATCCTCCCAGCCCCCCGCCCGCCCCCACCCGCACGCCGCGCACCCGCTGCGCCCATTCCCCGCCCGCCCCGCCGCAGCCACCTCAGGGGCCCCGCCCCCGGCCCCGGCGCAAGCCGCTCCCTCCGCCCCACAGGCCCCCGAGGCCCCTCAAAACTCATAGGAATCATCGGATACGTCTGATTAGCATGGCGCGCATGCACGAGGAAGAACTCACCATCCGTCCCGCCCGCGTCGAGGACGAGGCGGGCCTCTCCGAGCTCAACCGGGCCGCCTGGTCGTGGCTGAGCGACGTCGCCCCGCAGCCGGAGGCCGGCGCGGCGGTGTTCGACGAGCGCCACGCCCCGGAGCAGTTCCTGCTCGCCGTGCTCGGCGAGCGCATCGTCGGCTACGTCCGGGTCGTCCCGCCGACGCCGCTGGCGAGCAACCGGCACGTGCGCCAGATCCAGGGCCTGGCCGTCGACGCGTCGGTCCGCGGCCGTGGTGTGGGCCGGGCGCTGGTGGAGGCCGGCTGCACCGCGGCCCGCGCGTCGGGTGCCCGCCGGATCACCCTGCGGGTGCTGGGCCACAACGCCCCCGCCCGCCGGCTGTACGAGCGCTGCGGCTTCGTCGTCGAGGGTTCGCTCACCGAGGAGTTCCTGTTGGACGGGCGGTACGTGGACGACCTCTGGATGGCCCGCCGCCTGGTCGACTGAGCCGTGCGGTGCCCGGCCCGCCCGCACCGGCGTGGTTACTGATGCGGCGTCAGGTCGGTGGCGCGGGTGGTGCCAAGTCGTAACAGACCCGTCCTGTCTGGACCACATCCGTGCCGGGTACGGTACCCAGGTGAGCAACTCGACGCCTCCCGGGTGGTACCCGGTACCGGGTACGGACGGCGCGGCCAGCCATGAGCGCTGGTGGGACGGCAGCGCCTGGACCAGTGACGTGCGCCCCGTCCAAGCGGGCGGCGCGCAGCTCGCCGACGTCCCGACGCAGAGCTGGCAGGGCCAGCAGCCGGCCGCGGCGCCCGCGCCGCCGTCGTACGGCTACGGAGCACCGCAGCAGGGCGGGGCCGGGTACGGCTACCCGCAGCAGGGCGCGGGCTACGGCTACCCGCCGGTCCAGCAGCCGAAGAAGATCAACACCGGGGTGGTCGTCGCGATCGTGCTCGCGGTGCTGGTCGCCACCGGTGTCGCGGTGGGCTTCGCGCTGAGCGGGGACGACAAGAAGGACCCGCCGCCACCGCCGGTCCCGACCAGTAGCTCGCCCGGTCCGACGGTGAGCAGCAGTCCCAGCCCGACGCGTCCGACGCCGACCCCGACGACCCCGAAGCCGACCCCGGCGCCGGTGCCGACCGGCACGGTGACCGACAAGCAGCACAGCATCACCGTCCCGGTGTTCTCCGGCTGGGAGGCGCGCACCGACACCGAGCACTCGACGGTGTACCTGTCCAGCGGTCCGTACACCTGCGCGGGCGGCCAGTCGTGCATCCGCGGCCAGTTCTCGATCGGCAAGGACAAGGTGCAGGCTGCCACCGCGAAGGAGGCGGCCGAGAAGGCGATGCCGGGCTACGCGGGGACGATCTTCGCGGGCCTGACCTCGCACACCGACGCCGATTCGGGGTCGACCACGGTGGCGGGCGTGAGCGCGTACGCGGTGCGCTGGCACGTGAAGACCTCGGACGGCGCCCAGGGCTACGTGCTGATGGTGGCGGCCCCGGTGAAGGGAGGCGGCTACGTGCTGCTGAACGGCGGGGTGGACGACGACCCGCTGGCGCCGCCGCCCTCGGTGCTGGACGCCATCGTCAAGGGCATCAAGCAGGACCTCAGCGAGGGCTCCGGCTCGGGTTCCGGCACCTGATCGGACGGTCCCGGTACCCGACCGGTCCCGGTACCCGACCGGGCGGTTCCGGCGCCGGACCGGCCGGTCCGCTCAGTCCCCGTAGCGCTCCCACAGCTTGGGGAAGCGTTTCGCCATCGCCTCGGCGTCGTCGAAGTCCAGGGCGGCGCCCGACGGCCGCGCGGGCTGCCGCTCCCCGACCTCGGGCAGCGGCAGCCCGGTCAGCTGCTCGTACGCCTCGTCGGCCGCGTAGCCGATCTCCTCGGCCTCGCCGTCCTCCTCCTCGTCGAACTCGGGGAGCAGGTCGGCGAGGTCGTCCGGTTCGTGCAGGGCGCCCTCGAAGACGTCCCGGCCCTGGCCGATGAGCCAGCAGCGGAAGTAGTCGAAGGTGTCCTCGGAGGCACCGTCGAGCAGCAGGTACGCGGCGCCCCACAGGTCGATCCGGTACGCCCGCTGGAAGCGCGCCTCGAACAGCCGGGCGAAGTCGATGACGTCGTCCGGCGTCAGCGCGCCGAGGCGTTCGACCAGCCGGTCGGCCTGTTCGTCGGGGTCGCCCTCGGCGGCGTCCCTGGTCTCGTCGATGATCTGCCAGAAGTCGGTCTCGTCCATCACCGCTCCAGCATCCCTGCTCGTCCGGCCCGACGCATGCGATGACCCGCGGAACACGCGGAACCCCGCGCCGTCCGTGGACGGCGCGGGGTTCCGTACTGCGGGGTGCCTGCGGGCTCCTTACAGGCCGAGCTCGACCTCGAACTCGCCGGCCTCCAGGATCTCCTTGACGGCCACCAGGTAGCGGGCGGCGTCGGCGCCGTCCACCAGGCGGTGGTCGTAGGAGAGCGACAGGTAGGTCATGTCGCGGATGCCGATGGCGGTGCCGCCGTCGGCCTCGATGACCACCGGGCGCTTGACGGTGGCGCCGATGCCCAGGATGGCGGCCTGGTTCGGCGGCACGATGACGGTGTCGAACAGCGCACCGCGCGAGCCGGTGTTGCTGATGGTGAAGGTCGCACCGGACAGCTCGTCCGGGGTGATCTTGCTGTCGCGGACCTTGGCGGCCAGCTCGGCGGTCTTCTTCGAGATGCCGGCGATGTTGAGGTCGCCCGCACCCTTGATGACCGGGGTCATCAGACCCTTCTCGGAGTCCACCGCGATACCGATGTTCTCGGTGTCGAAGTAGGTGATGGTGCCCTCGGCGTCGTTGATCCGGGCGTTGACGACCGGGTGGCTCTTCAGCGCCTGGGCGGCGGCCTTGACGAAGAACGGCATCGGGGAGAGCTTGACGCCCTCGCGGGCCAGGAAGGACTCCTTGGCCTTGCCGCGCAGCGACATGATCTTGGTGAGGTCCACCTCGACCACGCTGGTCAGCTGGGCCTGCTCGTGCAGGGCCTTCATCATGTTGTCGCCGATGACCTTGCGCATGCGGGTCATCTTGACCGTCTGGCCGCGCAGCGGGGACGGCGCGGCGGCGGCCTTGGGCGCAGCGGCCGGAGCGGCGGCGACCGGGGCCGGGGCGGCCTTCGCGGCCTCGGCGGCGGCGAGGACGTCCTGCTTGCGGATGCGACCGCCGACGCCGGTGCCGGCGACGGCGGCGAGCGCGACACCGTGCTCGGCGGCGAGCTTGCGCACCAGCGGGGTGACGTAGGCGTCACCGGCGTCGGCGGCCGGGGCGGCGGCCGGCGCGGCCGGGGCGACCGGAGCCGGAGCGGCGGCGACCGGGGCAGCCGGGGCCAGCGCCGGGGCGTCGACCGGGGCCGGGGCAGCGGGAGCGGCCGGAGCGGCAACGGC
>NZ_JBSGXP010000172.1:0-18176 GCF_053610105.1 Kitasatospora sp. NPDC054939
TGCTCTTCGAGCGCGGCGCCTTCGGCCCCTCGGACACCGCCGCCACTGCCGCCGTCATCCGGGTCTACAGCTTCGGGGTGCCCGCCCAGGCGCTGATCGGCGTCATGATCCGCCCGTACTTCTCGCTGCGGCCGGTGGTCCGCCGGGCGAGCGACCCGCGCGACGACGGCGGGCGCCGGCTGCTCGACTGGTACCCGCTGGCCGCCATGCTGCTCGGCCTCGCCGTGACCGTCGCGGTGGGCCTGCTCGCCACCCCGCGCTTCGGGGCCCTCGGGCTCGCCGCCGGCAACGCCGCCGGGATCACCGCCACCGCCGTCCTGCTGCTGCGCGGCCTGGTCCTGCGCGGCATCCCGCTGCGGGTGCCCCGGGTGCTCGGCGGCCACGTCCGGCTGCTCGCCGCCGCCGCCGGGGCCGCCGCCCTCGGCCTCCCCGCCGCCGGCCTCCCGGCCGACCCGCTGCTCTCGACCCTCCTCGGGGGCCTCACCGTGGCACTGGCCTTCGCCGCCCTCGGCACCGGCCTCGGTGCCCGCGAGGTGCGCGGACCGGTGCTCGCCGCCGTCCGGGCCCTGTGCCCGCCCCCTGTTGCCGATGAAGGGAAGCCTCCCCATGGACGCTGAACGGGTCTCCGTCCGTTCGGTCCTGTCGGGCGTACGCCGCTCCGTCGCGACGACGCCGGCCGGATCGCGCACCGACACGCCGCCCGCCGCCCGCCACGGCGGGGTCCACCTGCCCGGGACCCGCCGGCCCGCGGCCCGGCCGCTGCCGGCCCCCGGCGCGCTCTCCTCGCCGTGGATCCTGATGTACCACTCGGTCGCGGTGGAGGAGTCCGATCCCTATCTGCTGACGGTCAGCCCCGAGCGGTTCGCCGACCAGATGGCCTGGCTGCACCGGCGCGGCTGGCGCGGGGTCTCGGTCCGCGAACTGCGGCGGGCCCGCGCCACCGGACGCGACGGCCGCCTGGTCGGCCTCACCTTCGACGACGGGTACGCCGACTTCGCCCGGCACGCCGTACCGATCCTGCAGGCGTACGGTTTCACCGCGACCGCCTACGTGGTCGCGGACCTGCTCGGCCGGGTCAACGACTGGGACGCCGAGGGCCCCCGCAAGGAACTGCTCACCGTTCGCCAGGTGACCGAACTCGCCGCCGCCGGCTGGGAGATCGGCTCGCACGGCCTCGGCCACCAGGCGCTGCCCGGCCTTCCCGCCGACCGGCTCGCGGTGCAGACCCGGGAGAGCCGCCGGGCCCTGGAGGAGGTGGTCGGCGGGCCCGTCACCGGCTTCTGCTACCCGTACGGCGCCGTCGACCTGCCCGCCGCCCTCGCCGTCCGCGACGCCGGGTACGACTACGCCTGCGCCATCGCGCACTCCCCGCTCACCGGCCGCTTCGCCCTGCCGCGGTGCTACGTCGGCGACCGGGACGGCGGCTGGCGGCTGCGGGCCAAGCACGGCCGGCACCGGCTGCGCGACACCGTCACCGAACTGCGCCGCAACCTCCGGGAGGGCGGCCGATGAGGGTGCTGCACATCGTCACCGGCCTGGCCTCCGGCGGCGCCGAACGCCAACTCCTGCTGCTGCTCCGGCACCTGCCCGCCCACCAGCGGTGCGAGGTGGCGGCGCTCACCAACCCCGGGTCGGTCGCCACCGCCCTGCGCGCCGACGGCGTGCCCGTCCACCACCTCGCCATGCGCGGCAACCGCGACCTCGGCGCGCTGCCCCGGCTGGTCCGGCTGGTCCGCGACGGCGGCTACGACGTGGTGCACACCCACCTCTACCGGGCCGGGCTGTACGGGCGGCTGGCCGCCCGGCTGGCAGGGGTGCGCACGGTGGTCGCCACCGAGCACTCGCTGCACCCCGGGGTGATCGAGGGCCGCCCGGTCACCCGGGGCGTCAAGGGCCTCTACCTGGCCGCCGAACGGCTCGGCACCACCACCGTCGCGGTCTCCCGCCAGGTAGCCCAGACCCTGCACTCCTGGGGCGTGCCGCCCGCCCGGATCGAGCTGATCCCCAACGGCATCGACGCGGCCCGCTACGCCCGGCCGCCCGCCGACCGGGCCGCCGCCCGCGCCCGGCTGCGGGCCGAACTCGGCCTGCCGGCGGACGGCTGGGTGGTCGGCGGGGTCGGCCGGCTGGTCCCCGGCAAGCGCTTCGAGGTGCTGCTGGAGGCGCTCGCCGACCTCGCCAGGACGGACCCCGCGGCCCGGCTGGTGCTGATCGGCGAGGGCCCCGAGCGCCCCGCCCTGGAGCGCCGGGCCGCCGAACTCGGCGTCCGGGAGCGGGTGGTGCTCACCGGCGAGCGCGACGACGTGCCGGAGCTGCTGGCCGCCGTGGACGTCCTGGCCGCCCCCTCGCCCGGCGAGACCTTCGGCCTGGGCGTCCTGGAGGGCCTGGCCGCGGGCCTGCCGGTGCGGCACAGCGCCTGCCCCGCGCTGGACGAACTCCCGCCCGCCGCGGCCCCGCAGGCCCGCCGCATCCCGTCCGACCCGGCCGCGTACGCCGCCGCGCTGGCCGAACTGCGCCGGCTGCCGGAGCTCGGCGCGGGCCCGCCGCCCGTCCCGCCGGCGGTCGGCCACTACGACATCGCCCGGGTCGCCGCCGACCTCGGCGCGCTCTACGACCGGCTGGTCCCGGCGTGACCGCGCGCCGCCGGCCCGCCGCACCGCGGCCCCGACCCCGGCCCCAGCCCCGTTCCCTCCGGCCGCGCACCGCGGCGCCGGCCGACCGGCCGTGATACCCAAGGAGCCCCGCATGTCCGAACTGCGCCGAAGCGCCCGTACGTTGGCCCGCCGCTGGTGGCCGGTGGCCCTGGCGGTGCCGCTGGGGGCCGCGGCCGGCGCCGGGTACGCGATCACCGCGGACCCGTCGTACGCCGCCAACTCGTACGTGGTGGTGGTGCCGCAGAATCCGGGCGAGAGCGCCACCGCCGTCAACTTCGCCCAGGCGTACGGCCGGCTGGCCGGCCAGCCGCAGGTGCTCGCCGCCGCCGCCGCGGAGACCGGGCACACCACCCCCGTGCTGACCGAGCTGGTCCGCGGCACCACCTCCCCGGACGCGCCGGTGATCGAGATCACCGGCACCGGTCCGCGGCCGCAGGAGGCGGTCCGGGCGGCCGATGCGGTGGCCCGCTCGCTGGTCGCCTTCGCCAACGCCAGCAGCAGGGAGACCGGCGTCCGGCTGGTGTCGCTCGCCCAGGCGGCCGAACCCGACCGGCCGAGCACGCCCTCCCCGCAGCTGGACGTCGCGGTCGGCGGCGCGGCCGGCGTGCTGGTCGGCGCGCTGGTGATGCTGACCCGCCGCCGGGGCGGCGCCGACGGAGCGGTGCCGGAGCCCGCCGCCGAGTCGGCCCCCACCGCCCCCCGTCCGCGCACCGGCACGGCCCCCGCCGGTAGGGCCGCCGCCGGGGTGGGGGGAGCGGGGTCGGAGGACGCCGGGGCCGGGGGCCGGGCCAAGGAGACCGCCGGGAGCGGTCGGTGACGACCGCCGACCTCGCCGCGGCCGGCCTCCCCGCCCGGGCGGCCGGCGCCCCGCGCTGGACCAGCGAACTGCGCTGCGAGGACGACGCCCTGGACGGGCTCGCGGCCGAATGGGACGCCCTGGCCGCCCGCTGCCGCACCGCGACCTTCTTCCAGGCCGCCGCCTGGCAGTGCTCCTGGTGGCGCCGGTACGGCCGGCCGGGCGGGCTGCGGGTGGTGCTGGTCCGCCGGGACGGGCTGCTGGTCGGCGCCGGGGCGTTCCGCCGGCGCGGCGGCCCGCTCGGCGGCTGGACCGGCCTCGGCGACGGGCTGGCCGACTTCACCGACGTCCTGCTCGACGACGAGCACGCCGAACGGGCCGCCGCCGAGTTCGCTGCCGCCCTGCCGCTCACCCGCCCCTGGCACAGCCTGGAACTGCGCGAGGTGCACCCGGACGCGGCGGTGCACCGGGTGTTCGAGCAGTGGCGCGGCAGCCGGCGCCGCTACCGGGACTCGCTCTGCCAGTACCTGCCGGGCGTCCCGATGGACCAGCTGCTCAAGCGGCTGCCGGGGAAGACCGCGCAGCGCAGCCGGGTGAAGCTGCGGAAGATCGCCGAGGCCGGGGTGGAGATCCGCAGCACGGCGCCCGAGGACGTCCCCGAGGCGCTCGGCGAACTGCTGCGGCTGCACTTCCTGCAGTGGCAGGACCGCGGGGTGACCCCGGAGCACCGCACCGAGCGGTTCGCCGCCCACCTCGCCGAGTCCACCGCCGGCCTGGTCGCCGGCGGCCGGGCGGCCGTCCACCAGTTCCGACTGGACGGCGAGCTGGTGGCCGTCAACCTGCTGCTGCTCTGCCCGTCCTTCGCCGGGCTCTACCTGTACGGCGCGCACCCGAGGCTGCGCGAGCGGCTGGACATCGCGGGGCTGCTGTTCGGCGCCGCGCTGGACGAGACGGTCGCGGCGGGGATCCCGGTCATAAGCCTGCTGCGCGGGCAGGAGCCGTACAAGCAGCGCTGGCGTCCGGACCAGCTGCACAACCAGCGCCTGCTATTCGGCCCGCGCGGGCCGGCCGCCGCGGCGGCCGCCCGGGCCGGCACGGTGCGGACCCGGCAGGCGGCGGTGCACCTGCTGAACACCCGCCTGCCGGGGCTCAAGGAGGCGCTAGCGTCGCGACGGCGCAGCTGACCGGGCCGCCGTGGGGCCCGGCGAGGCAGCGGCCGGAGCCGGGCCCGACGCGGAGGCGGACGGGGACGCGGAGGCGGACGGTGCGGGGGCCGGGACGATCGTCGCCTCGGGGGAGGGGGTGGCGGTCGGCGCCGCCCCCTTCGACCCGGTCATCAGCTGCTTGAACCGCGCGCTGGAGCGCGGATTGCGGTCGCACTGGAAGAACCCGTGCGGGCAGTAGTCGGTGACCGTCTGGTACGCCACGTCGTGGGTGCGGATCCACTCCACCATCCGCTGCACGAACTCGGGGTTGTCGCCGTTGTGGAACAGCCCCCACTCCGGGTACGAGACCGGCTTGCCGCGCTTGGCGGCGAACTCCACCTGGTCCTGCAGCCCGTACGGCTCGTTGACGTACTGGTCGAAGGTGGCGCCGGCGGGCTGGTCGTAGCTGTCCATGCCGATGATGTCGACCACGTCGTCGCCGGGGTAGCACTTGGTCCAGGGGATCGCGTCCAGCCCCCGGTTCGGGGCGAAGTCGAAGCGGAAGCGCTGCCCGGGCACCGAGCGCATCACACCCACGATCCGCCGCCAGTACGTCTTCCAGGCGGCCGGGTCGGGCTTGCAGCGGTGGGTGTAGGTGATGCCGTTCATCTCCCAGCCCAGGGTGAGCACGGTGTCCGCGCCGCCCAGCGCGACCAGCCGGCGGGCGAGCCTGAGGAAGTGGTGGTCGAACTCCCCGCGGGCGCCCCGGGCGAGCAGCGCCGCCACCTCGGCGTCCGGCACGTTCGCCTCGTTCGGGACGAGCATCGGCACCCCGAGCACGAGGGTGCGGGACGGGTCGGCCAGCCGCCACTGCGACCACAGGCCGAGCACCACCGGCGCGCCCTCGATGTCCGTCCAGTGGTTGCCCGCCAGGTAGGTGTGGCCGACCTGGAGGTTGGCGTCGCCCAGCCACTGGGCGTAGCGGCCGATCTGCGGGATGTAGTCGTTCCAGGAGCCGACGAAGGCGCCGAAGGGCGGCTCGTGCGGGGGCCGCTGGACGACCGGCCGGGGCGCGGCCCCGCGCGGCTGGAAGGCGTCGGAGGAGAGTTCGTGCCGCTCGGTCTGGCTGAGCGGGGTCCCGGCCGGGACGCTCGCGGTGGTCAGCAGCAGCAGGGCGGCGGCGGCCAGCGTCAGGCGGCCGTATCGCATGGGTCTCTCCTCAGGGCGTCACCGAGGGGGCGGAGGCACCCCGCACACGCTGACAGTAGGCCCATCGGCCGGAGGAAAACCCCCAATGTCACCCTAAAGTGGGCGATATTCGAACGCCGTCCGCCGGAGCGGTCGCGTGTATCACCTCTGTAACAGTCCTCGGCCGGTCCGGCGGCCTACCCGGGAAGGCCGCCGGAACGCCCCCCGGCCCGACGGCGCAGGTCGGCGGGCCGGTCGCGGAGGGCCCCGGAAAGCGGTCCGGGCGGCGTCCACCGGTCGGACGTCCGGCGTAGTCCGGCTGACTCGCCGGGCCTGCGAAAGGTACGCTCCGCCCGTGTCCTGGAAGCCGCTGCACGTCCTCACCCCCCGATCGGCCCTCCCTGCCCTGGCGGTCCTGCTGGTCCTCGTGGCCGGCGCTGCCGCGCACGCCAACAAGCCGGTGCCGTTCGGTGACCGGGTCGAGGGGCCGGGTGCGGCGAGCGCCGGACCGGTGAACGCGCAGTCCCTGGACACCGCCGGACTGGAGCTGCGGGTGGGCCCCGGCCTGGAGGCGTACGACGGCACCAGCGGGGAGCACGCCTGGTCCTACCGCCGCGAGGGCGCGACCGCGCTCTACCTGGCGATGGCCGGCGAGAGCGCCGTGGTGCTCTGGGACGACGGCCTGGTGACCTCGGTGCGCCCGAGCGACCACCAGGTGCGCTGGCACCGCGGGGTGCCGGGGCTGGCCGAGTGGATGGCCGGCGACGGCGAGCCGGGCGCCGACCGGCGCACCGAGGAGCAGCGCAAGCAGCAGGCCGTGGAGCGCGCCGCGACCGCCCTGCAGACCGTGCCCGGCGACACCTCGCCCTGGGTGGCGGTGGTCACCCCCTCGCTGACCATGGGCTTCCGCGACGCCGACGGCGACCTGCGCTACAACTCCAAGCCCCCGGCCAACTGCCTCTACGACCCGCAGCGCACCGTGCGCACCGACCACGCGGTGCTGGTGCCGCGCACCTGCACCAGCGGCGGCCTGCCGGTCTCCGGCGGCATCACCGGCTACCGGCTGGACTCCAGCGGCTGGCAGCTCAACGCCGGCCCCGCGGTGACGCTCAAGGCGCTGGACGGCCGGCGGGTGCTGATCACGGACGGCCCGATCGTCGGCCCGAAGGTCTTCGACACCAAGGAGGCCGCCCCCGAGGTCCCGTGCGGCGACCCGTCCGAGCCGTTCGCGGCGGTGCGTCCGCAGGGCAGCTGCGCGGACCGGGGCGGGCAGCCGTAGGGCGGCTCCCGGCCCTTCCGGGCACCGCCCCGGGCACCGCGCCGGGCCTCCATGCGGGGCCCGGTAGACTTGCCGCCATGGCTGTTCCCTCCGAGCGATAGCGGGCGAGCGGCACCGCCACCGGGCGGTGCGCCGATCGCCGTACGCCGTCCTTCCCGCTGCCCAGGCCCTGTGCCACGTCCAGGCGCCCGCCCACGTCCCAGGAGTGACTCCCAGCCATGATTTCCGTCAACGCCCTAGAGCTGCGCGCCGGTGCCCGGATCCTGATCGAGTCCGCGAGCTTCAAGGTGGCCCCGGGCGACCGGATCGGCCTGGTCGGGCGCAACGGCGCCGGCAAGACCACGCTCACCAAGGTGCTGGCCGGCGAGGGGATCCCCGCGGCGGGCGCGGTGACCCGTTCGGGCGAGGTCGGCTACCTCCCGCAGGACCCGCGCACCGGTGACCTCGACGTCCTCGCGAAGGACCGCATCCTCTCCGCCCGCGGCCTCGACACCGTGCTGAAGAAGATGCGCGAGAACGAGGAGCGGATGGCCAACGGCAAGGGCGCCACCCGCGACAACGCGATGAAGAAGTACGCCCGGCTGGAGACCGAGTTCCTCACCAAGGGCGGGTACGCCGCCGAGGCCGAGGCCGCCACCATCGCCGCCGCCCTGGGCCTGCCGGACCGCATCCTGAACCAGCAGCTGCACACCCTCTCCGGTGGTCAGCGCCGCCGCGTCGAGCTGGCCCGGATCCTCTTCTCGGACTCCGACGTGCTGCTCCTCGACGAGCCCACCAACCACCTGGACGCCGACTCGATCGCCTGGCTGCGGGACTTCCTGAAGACCTACAAGGGCGGCTTCATCGTCATCTCGCACGACGTCGACCTGGTCGAGACGGTCGTCAACAAGGTCTTCTACCTGGACGCCAACCGCTCCGCGATCGACGTCTACAACATGGGCTGGAAGCAGTACCAGCAGCAGCGCGAGGACGACGAGAAGCGCCGCAAGCGCGAGCGGGCCAACGCCGAGAAGAAGGCCGCCACGCTGAACGCCCAGGCGGACAAGATGCGCGCCAAGGCGACCAAGACGGTCGCCGCGCAGAACATGGCCCGCCGCGCCGAGAAGCTGCTCTCCGGCCTGGACCAGGTGCGCCTGAACGACAAGGTCGCCAAGCTGCGCTTCCCGGACCCGGCCCCCTGCGGCAAGACCCCGCTGACCGCGGCCGACCTGTCGAAGTCGTACGGCTCGCTGGAGATCTTCGCCGGCGTCGACCTGGCGATCGACCGGGGTTCGCGGGTCGTCGTGCTGGGCCTGAACGGCGCCGGCAAGACCACCCTGCTGCGGATGCTCGCCGGGGTGGAGCAGCCGGACACCGGCGAGGTGATCCCGGGCCACGGCCTGAAGATCGGCTACTACGCCCAGGAGCACGAGACCCTGGACCCGGACCGCACGGTGCTGGAGAACATGCGCTCCTCGGCGCCCGACACCGACCTGGTGCAGATCCGCAAGATCCTGGGCTCCTTCCTGTTCTCCGGCGACGACGTCGACAAGCCGGCCGGGGTGCTCTCCGGCGGTGAGAAGACCCGGCTGGCCCTGGCCTCGCTGGTGGTCTCCAGCGCCAACGTGCTGCTGCTCGACGAGCCCACCAACAACCTCGACCCGGCCAGCCGCCAGGAGATCCTGGGCGCGCTGCGCGAGTTCAGCGGCGCGGTGGTGCTGGTGACCCACGACGAGGGGGCGGTCGACGCGCTGCAGCCGGAGCGGATCATCCTGCTGCCGGACGGCGTCGAGGACCTGTGGAGCCCGGCGTACGCCGACCTGGTCTCGCTCGCCTGACCGATTTGCCCGGCTCGGAGTAGACGCCGGATCCCCTTTTCGGCTCAGAAAATCTAGTCCTTACGGCGTGTCCGGGAATGAAGCAGTCCCGGATTCCGTTTGAGGAGCTTCCGTCGGCCCGCCACTCGATCGTGGTCGGGCCGACGCTGCTGATCAGCTCTTTCGCGGCAGACGGCGCATCGGCCCCGGGGGCGTGCACTCTGCGTGAGCGCCCTTGTGCGCTCGGATCACCACCGAAGGGCCGCGCATTCGGGACATCGACCTTGCCGAATGGGTGGCCAGGAGGCTGTGGATGGGTGATCATGGGAATCTGACCGAGCAACGCTACGAGGAGGCACGGGTGGCCGAGACTCTGAAAAAGGGCAGCCGGGTGACCGGTACCGCGCGTGAGAAGCTCGCGGCTGATCTCAAGAAGAAGTACGACTCCGGGGCGAGCATTCGCGCTCTGGCGGAGGAGACCGGTCGCTCGTACGGGTTCGTGCACCGGATGCTGAGCGAGTCCGGAGTGATCCTCCGGGGTCGCGGTGGTGCCACCCGCGGAAAGAACAAAGCTGCTGCTGGGGCCGGTTCCTGACGGCCCGTCGAGCAGCGGCTTGGATGACTCGGCGGCGAGGCGCCGGTCGGGGAACGGGTGGTAGGACCGCCCGCCTCCGGTCAGGGCGAACCGGCCGCCGATCGTCATGTCGAGAGCCGCTTCGGCGTGTACCTGTCACCTGATCGGCGGGATCCGCCGCCCGGGGCGAGTGGCCCCTGCCGCCGCCCGAACAAGTTTGTTACTCTCCGGTAGCCAGCTCTCCTTGCCACCGGAGGTCCCTCCATGACTGCTCCCGCCACCGATCCGCAGGCCCCGACGGGGGAGCAGGACGGCGTTCGCCTTCAAATCGAAGGTGAACTCGCCGTGGTAACTCTCTGTCAGCCTGCCCGCCGCAACGCCCAGTCGCCCGCCATGTGGCGCGCCCTCGCCGCCGTCGGCCGCGAGCTGCCCGGTAGCGTCCGCGTCGTGCTGCTGCGGGCGGAGGGCGTCTCCTTCTCCGCGGGCCTCGACCGCGCCATGTTCACCCCCGAGGGCATCCCCGGCGAGCGCAACTTCCTCCAGCTCGCCGCCGCGGACGACAAGGACCTCGACGAGACCATCGCCTCCTACCAGGACGCCTTCACCTGGTGGCGCCGGACCGACCTGATCAGCATCGCGGCCGTCCAGGGCCACGCCGTCGGCGCCGGCTTCCAGCTCGCCCTCGGCTGCGACCTGCGCGTGGTCGCCGACGACGTCCGCTTCTCCATGAAGGAGACCTCGCTCGGACTCGTCCCCGACCTCGCCGGCACCAAGCCCCTCGCCGACCTGGTCGGCTACGCCCGCGCCCTGGAGATCTGCGTGACCGGCCGCTGGGTCGGCGCCGACGAGGCCGTCGCCGCCGGACTGGCCAACCTCGCCGTCCCCGCCGCCGAGCTCGACACCGCCGCCCGCGAACTCGCCGCCGCCCTGCTCGCCGCCCCGCGCAACGCCGTCGTCGAGACCAAGGCCCTGCTCCAGGGCGCCGCCGGCCGCAGCTACGACGAGCAGCGCACCGCCGAACGGGCGGCCCAGGCTCGCCGCCTGCGCGACCTCGCCGGCCTCGGCGACTGACCGGACCGCCCGCCCCGGGCCCGGCTCCCCCCGTGGAGTCGGGCCCGCGGTGTTTCCCGGGCCCGGCCGGCTCCGCCCAGCGGCGGCGCTCCGGGGGCGGGATTCGTGCCCAAATGCCAGAGTTGGAGCGATTTGCGAGATAGCTTGAGCCGTACGAACCCGGGAGACACCCCCATGCCTGACACCCCGACGCCCTCGACCCTGCAGAAGAACGCCACCTCCTCGGCCGACAGCGCCGGGGCGGCCGGCGAGCGCGGCCGGACCGCGCTGGCCGTCGGCGTGGTGGAGAAGATCGCCGGGATGGCCGCCCGCGAGGTCAGCGGCATCCACGCCCTCGGCTCCGGGCTGGCCCGCACCTTCGGCGCCATGCGGGACCGCGTCCCCGGCGGGAAGTCCAACATCGGACGGGGCATCAAGGCCGAGGTCGGCGAACGGCAGACCGCCATCGACATCGCCCTGGTCGTCGAGTACGGCGTCGTCATCCCCGAACTGGCCCGCCAGGTCCGGGAGAACATCATCGACTCGGTCGAGCGGATGACCGGCCTGGAAGTCGTCGAGGTCAACATCGCGGTCAACGACGTCCACCTCCCCGACGAGCCGGACGTCCAGGAGGAGGAAGAGGCGCCCCTCTCCGGACAACGGCCCAAGCTGCAATGAGCGACCCTGAGGAGTAGCGGATGAACCTGGCCATCGTCGGCCTGGTGGTGGGCATGGCACTCGGATTCGCCGGGTACTTCGGCGGCTTCGCGGCCTTCCTGCTGGTGGCCGTGCTCGGCGTGGTCGGGTTCGTGATCGGACGCCTGCTGGAGGGCGACATCGAACTCGGCGACCTGAGCGACCTGCTGCGCAGCCGCGACCGGCGCCGTTGATGGCGGCCCTCGCCACCACCCGCGACCCCGGTGCCCGGGGCCGGCTGCGGATCGCCGACCGGGTCTACGCCGCGATCGCCGTCCGGGCCGCCCGCGACGCCCTCGCCGACGCCTGGCGCGGCCACCCCGGGACGGCCGCCGTGCCGCACGTCTCCGTCTCCACCCCCGGCACCACCGTCGCCGTCCGGGTCTCCGTCGACCTGCCCTTCCCGATCGACCTCGCGGCCGTCGCGGGCACCGTCCGCGACGGCATCGCCGAACGCCTCACCACCCTCACCGGCACCCGGGTGACCGGCGTCACCGTCGTGGTCGACCGGCTCGTCCCGTACCCGGGGGGTGCGGCCGGTGCCTGAGCCCGCCCCGGAGAGCCCGCGGCCGGAGGGTCCCAAGCCTGAGGTTCCCCGGTCCGAGGGCCCCCGGTCCGAGGGCCTCCCGCCGGAGGTTCCGCAGCCGGAGGGGCCCCGCGCCGAAGGGCCGCCGCCGGAGCGCGTGCGGCCGGCGGGCCCCGTTCCCGCAGGCGCGACCCGGGCCGCCGCGCCCGTCCGGATCCGGCCCGCGCGCGGAGCCGGGCCGTACACCGGACCCGAGGACGGCAGCGGGGACCGACCGGACGGCACCGGGCCCGAACCGCCCGCCGTGGACGTGCCCCGGCAGTGGGCCCCCCGGACGGCCGCCGCCGCACTCGTCGCCGCCGCCGCCCTGGTCGCCGCCGGAGCCCTGCTCTTCGACGTCGTCGCCGTCCGCGCCGGGGGCGGCGCGCGCAGCTGGCGCACCCGGCTCGCCGACGAACTCGCCACCCGGCCCCTCGATGACCCCTGGGTCCTGACCGGCGCCGCCGTCGCCGTCCTGCTCGGCGGCTGGCTGGTCTGGCTCGCCTGCGCCCCCGGCCTGCGACAGTGGCTTGCGCTGCGCCCGTACGGCGACACCCACGGGTCGATCGACTGCTCCGGCGTCGGCAACCTGCTCGTCGACCGCGCCCACGAGGTGCCCGGTATCGAACGCATCACCGTCCGGGTCAACCGGCGCCGGGTCAGGGCCGACCTGGTCGGGCCCGCCGAACCGGCCTCCGTCCAGCGGCAGCTGCGCGCGGAACTCACCCGGGTGCCGCTGGCCCGGCCGCTGCGGCTGGACGTCCGGACGGGGAGGACCCGCGTCCCCGAGGAGACGACGTGAGCCGGACCACCGTCAACCGCCTGCTGATCGGCCTCGCCGGGCTGGTGCTGCTCGCCGTCGGCCTGCTGGTGCTGGCCGGCGGGTTCGACCTGTACGCCCGCCTCGGCGCCGACCCGCCGGACCGCTGGCCGCTCACCTCACCGGACCAGCCCCTGCTGAGCACCACCAGCCGCACCCGGTGGACCGACGAGGACTGGTGGTGGCCCGCCGTCATCACCGCCCTGGTGCTGGCCGTCGCGGGAGCCGCCTGGTGGCTCGTCGCCCAACTGCGGCGCAGCGGGCCCGGCGCTCTCGCCGTCGCCACCCCCGGCGCGGCACCCGGCCTGCGGCTGCGCCTGCGGACCAAGGCCCTGGAGGACGCGGTCGAGACCGGCACGGCCGCGCTCCCGGAGGTCGAACGGGCGACCGTGCGGGTGACCGGTGCGCGGGGCCGGCTGCGGCTGCGCGGCGCCGTCCGGCTCGCCCCGGGCGGCGACCCGGCGGCCCTGCTCGAACGCTTCGACACCGGCCCCAGGCAGCACAGCCGCACCAGCCTGGCCCTCCCGGAACTCCCCGCCGACCTGCGCGTCCACGTCTCCCCGCGTCCGGCGGACCCTGCCGTCCACGGCGGCCGGAAGAAGCACCCGCGCGTGCAGTAGCCGCCCGGGCGGACGGGGCTCCCGCACGGGGCCGTCCGCCCGGGAGCCCCGGGGGTCAGAGGGTGCGGAGGGCGCCGCCGTCGACGGGGAGCATCACGCCGGTGAGGTAGGAGGCGGCGGGGGAGAGCAGGAAGGCGGCCGCCCTGCCGAACTCCTCGGGCGTGCCGTAGCGGCCGAGCGGGATCCCGGCGCTGTTCCGGGCGCGGGCCGCGTCCGGGTCGCCGGAGAGCGCGTCGAGTTCGCGGACCCGGTCGGTGTCGATGCGGGCCGGGAGCAGGCCGACCACCCGGATGCCGCGCGGGCCGAGCTCGTCGGCGAGGGACTTCGCGGCCATGGCGAGGCCGGGCCGCAGGCCGTTCGAGATGCCGAGGCCGGCGATGGGCTGGCGGACCGAGGCGGAGAGCACGAAGCCGATCACCCCGCCCTCGCCGAGGACGTCGGCGGACGCGCGGGCGATCCGCAGGGCGCCGAGGAAGACGGAGTCGAACGCGCTGCGCCAGGCCTCCTCGGCGGTGCCCAGGACGGGGCCGGCCTGCGGTCCGCCGACGCTGACGAGGACGCCGTCGAGCCGGCCGAAGTGTTCGACGGCGGCGCCGACGAGCCGTTCGGCGGTGGCGGGGTCGGCGTTGTCGGCGACCAGGCCGTGGGCCCGCCCGGGGCCGCCGAGGGCGGTGACGGCGGCGTCCACCGACTCCTTGCTCCGCCCGCTGACCAGCACCCGGGCGCCGTCGGCGGCCAGCTCCCGGGCGGTGGCGAAGCCGAGGCCGCGGGTGGCGCCGGTGACCACGTACACCTTGTCCTGCAGTCCAAGATCCATGGGGCTCATTGTGCGGGGTCGCGCCGGGCGGCGGGTAGTGGCGCTCCCGGCCGCGGGCCGGGTGGGGCCGTGCCGGGTGGGCCGGGTCGGACCGGGCCGGACCGGGCCGGGAGTGCGCGGCCGCACGCTGGCGTTGACGTGGGCGTCAAGGTCTACCGTCGGGTTCGGCGGCGCGGTGCGCGGGGCACCCGGAGGGAGCGGGCATGCAGATCGGCGAACTGGCGAAGCGGGCGGGGACGACCACCCGGGCGCTGCGGTATTACGAGGAGCTGGGGCTGCTGCCCGCCCGGCGGGCCGGGAACGGCTACCGGGCGTACGGGGAGGACGACCTGCGGCTGCTGCGGCAGATCCGCACCCTGCAGGACTTCGGCTTCGGCCTGGAGGAGACCCGGCCGTTCGTGGAGTGCCTGCAGGCCGGTCACCCGGAGGGCGATTCCTGCCCGGCCTCGCTGGAGGTGTACCGGCGCAAGCTCGCGGAGCTGGACGACTGCATCGGGCGGCTCCAGGAGGTCCGCGAGCAGGTCGGTGCGCAACTGCTGCGGGCCGAGGAGGCCCGGGAGGCACTGCGGGCCGGTGCCGCCGTCGCCGGACCGCCGCGCTGCGAGTGGTCCGAGTCCGAGGAAGATCCTGAACAGTAAGGGGAACGACGGTGCAGATCACAGGGGTGGCCGAGGTCACGGACGGCACGTTCGCGGCGGAGGTGCTGGCGGCCGAGGGGGCGGTGCTGGTGGAGTTCACCGCGGACTGGTGCCCGCCGTGCCGGATGATGGCGCCGGTGCTGGCCGACATCGCCCGGGAGGAGGCGCACCGCCTGAAGGTGGTGCAGCTGGACGTGGACCGCAATCCGCAGACGCAGGCCGCGTACGGGGTGCTCTCGATGCCGACGATGATCGTCTTCCGGGGCGGCGAGCCGGTGCGCTCGGTGGTGGGGGCCCGGGCGAAGGCCCGGCTGCTGCGCGAGTTCGACGACGTGCTGTGAGCCGGGCGGGAGGACGCGCTCCGGGCAGCGAGACGTGCCCGGGGCGGCGGGGTGCGGGGCGGCGGGTGCGGGGCCGGGGTCAGGCCGGGGTGCCCACGGCCGGTTCGGCCTCGGGCTCCGGCCCCGCGGCGCCGGCGTGCCCGGCCTCCGCGGCGGCCTCGCGGGCGGCCTTCGCGCGGTCCCGGGCCTCGCGGCGGACCAGGATCACGGCGCCGACCGGGATCAGCGCGGTGAACAGCCACCACTGCACGGCGTACGCCATGTGCGGGCCGATCGCCGAGTGGTCGGGCTCGTCGAGCAGCGCGGGCTGGTCGGCACCCGGGTCCGGGCTGGTGGCGGTCAGCTCCAGATAGCCGCCGAGCACGGCGGCGCCGGTCTCCTTGGCCTGCTGGGCGGTGTTGATCAGGTTGAACTGCCGGTCGGGGAGGCCGCCGCGATCGCGGATGCCGCTGCCCGCGGTGGTCTCGTCGGCCCGCAGACGCCCGGTGACGGTGACCTCGCCGGCGGGCGCGGCCGGGACCTCGGGGTAGGCGACGGCCGAGGAGCCGGAGGGCACCCAGCCGCGGTTGACCAGGACGCTGCCCCGGCCGTCGGCGAGCTTCAGCGGGGTGAGGACGAAGTAGCCGATCTTGTCCCCGCCGGGCCCGGTCCGCTTGCGGACCACGAACTCGTGCGCCGGGTCGTACTGCCCGGTGGCCGTCACGGCCCGCCAGGTCAGGCCCTTGGGCACCGCGAAGCCCGGCTCGCCGGACAGCGAGTCGTACGGGACCGGCGGGGCGGTGAGGGCCGCGCCGACCAGTTCGTTGCGGTCGACCCGTGCCTCGTGGCGGTGGTACTGCCAGAACCCCAGCCGGACGGTGGTGGGGATCAGCAGCAGGGCGATCAGCAGCGTGACCAGCCAGCGCCCGGAGAGCAGAAAACGGTACACATGGGAACGGTACGCGTACCTCACGTCCGGGCCGGACACCGGGGTCGGGGCACCCGGGTCAGGACCCGGGGTGCGGGGCGACCTCGCGCAGCAGCTGGAGGAAGGCGTCCTCGGTGACGACCGGGGTGCCGACCTCGCGGGCCTTGCGGGCCTTGCCGCTCCAGCCGCCGGACTCGTTGGTGACGAGCAGGCTGGTGAGGCGGCTCACCGAGGTGGCGATGTGCAGCCCGGCCTCCACGGCGCGGTCCTCCAGCACCTCGCGGTCGGTGGCGGTGTCCCCGGTGATGGCGATCCGCATGCCCTGCACCAGCGGCTTGCCGTCCTCCCAGCGCCCCGGGTTGGGGTGCGGGCACGGCGGGCGCTTCCTGGCCTGCCGGTAGGCGGAGCCGGTCCAGCTGCCGCGGGCGGGGGAGGCGGGCTCGTCCTCGCCGAGGTCGGTGACCGCGACGCAGGTCTGCAGCGGCAGCGGGAGCCCGGCCAGCCGGGCCAGGTGCAGGCTCGGGCGGAACGCCTCGGCGAGCACCCGGGCGTCGTCGAGCGCGTTGTGGGCGTTCTGCTGCCGGACGCCGAAGTGGGCGGCGAGCGAGGCCAGCTTGCCGTTGGGCAGCGGCAGCCGCAGGTCGCGGGAGAGGACCATGGTGCAGATCCGCTGCTCGACGGGGGCGCGCAGGCCGGCCCGGGAGTACTCGCGGGAGATCATGTTCCAGTCGAAGAGCGCGTTGTGTGCGACCATCACCCGGCCGCGCAGCCGCTCGGAGAACTCCCCGGCGATCTCGGCGAAGGTCGGGGCGCCGGTGAGCATCGCGGTGGTGAGGCCGTGGATCCAGACCGGGCCGGGGTCCCGCTCGGGGTTGACCAGGGTGTACCAGTGGTCGGTCACCTCGCCGTCGGCGTCCAGCTGGTAGACGCCGGCCGAGACGACCCGGTCCGAACGGCCGAGGCCGGTGGTCTCGACGTCGACCACCGCGTACCCCGCGGCGGGGTCGGCGGAGCGCTGGGCCGGGACGGCGGCCGTCCCCGGGGCGCCGGTCGTCGAGTGCTGGATCGCATGCATGGTCAAACAGCTTAAGGGCCGCCCGGGCGGGCTCCGGCCGGAATGTCCGGAACCCGGGTCAGGAATAGAGTGGCCGACGGATCGGTCGTACATCCGGTCGAGAACGTTTCCAGACACCGAAGGACGACCCCCATGCGCGCCACCGTCATCCACGGCCCCAAGGACATCCGGATCGAGGAGGTGCCGGACCCGGTGGTCCGCACGCCCACCGACGCCGTCGTCCGGGTCGTCAACGCCTGCATCTGCGGCAGCGACCTCTGGGCGTACCGGGGCGTGGCGGCCCGGGTGGCGGGCCAGCGGATCGGGCACGAGTTCCTGGGCGTGGTGGAGGAGGTCGGCGCCGAGGTGCGCGGCTTCCGGCCCGGCGACCTGGTGGTGGCGCCGTTCGTCTGGTCGGACGGCACCTGCGACTACTGCCGGGAGGGGCTGCAGACCTCCTGCCCGCACGGCGGCTTCTGGGGCCAGGTCGGCTCGGACGGCGGCCAGGGCGAGGCGGTCCGGGTCCCGTTCGCCGACGGCACGCTGGTCGCCCTGCCCAAGGAGGCGGCCTCGGACGAGAAGCTGCTGCCCGGCCTGCTGGCGCTCTCCGACGTGATGGCGACCGGTCACCACGCGGCGGTCTCCGCCGGGGTGCGCCCGGGTTCGACCGTCGCGGTGGTCGGCGACGGCGCGGTGGGCCTGTGCGGGGTGCTCGCCGCGGCCCGGCTCGGCGCCGGCCGGATCGTCGCGCTCGGCCGGCACCCCGCCCGCACCGACCTCGCCCGGCGCTTCGGTGCCACCGACGTGGTCGCGGAGCGCGGCGAGGCGGCGATCGAGGCGGTCAAGGAGCTGACCGGCGGCCAGGGGGCGCACGCCGTCCTGGAGGCGGTGGGCACCGAGGAGTCGATGCGCACCGCGATCTCGATCGCCCGCGACGGCGGCGCGGTCGGCTACGTGGGCGTGCCGCACGGCGGCAGCGCGGGCGTGGAGATCGGCCAGATGTTCGGCCGCAACGTCTCGCTGCGCGGCGGCGTCGCCCCGGCCCGCGCCTACATCCCCGAGCTGCTGCCGGACGTGCTCTCCGGGGCCATCGAGCCGGGGCTGGTCTTCGACCGGACGGTCGACCTGGACGGGGTGCCGGACGGCTACCGGGCGATGGACGACCGCTCGGCGCTCAAGGTGCGCATCGCGTTCTGACGGGTCGTCCCGCCGGAGGGGCGGCGCACCGGGAACGCC
>NZ_JBSGXP010000173.1:0-17952 GCF_053610105.1 Kitasatospora sp. NPDC054939
GTGCCGGGGGTGAAACCCCCCGGCACCGGCCCCCTCGCCGTACGGGCCCTCGAGGCCGTCAGGCGGTCGGCCGGGTGCGGGCCACCTGGACGGCGGCGCGGGCGAAGGCACGGACGGCGTCGGTGGTCCCGTCGGTACGCCACACCAGCCCGTAGCCGATCGGCTCGGCGTCGCGGAAGGGGACGTAGGCGACGCCGGGGCGCGCGTAGTAGTCGGCGGTGTGCGCGGCCGTCAGCAGGGCGCCGCGACCGGCCGCGACCAGCATCAGGGCCTCCTGCATGTTGGTGACCGCCGGACCGGCGAGCACGCCGTCCCCGCCCCCGTACTCGTCCCCGTCCCCGTCCGCAGCCGGGTCGGCCTCCGGCCGCCGGTGGACGGTGCCCGCCGCCCCGCCGGCCACCGTGATCAGCGGGACGCCCGCCAGGTCCGCCCGGGTGAGCGACGCGCGCCCGGCGAGCGGGTGGCCGGCCGCCACGGCGAGCGCCCGGTCGTCCTCCAGCAGGGTCGGGCCGTGCCCCAGGTCGTGCTCCCGCACCGGGAGTTCGACCACCTGGACGTCGAACTCGCCCTTGCGCAGCTGACCGTACGGGTCGGCCAGGGGGATCTCGCAGACCTCCACCACGAGTCGGGGGTGGCTCGCGCGCAGTTCCTCGGCCGTCCGCAGCACGATGTCGCCGACCAGCGGGGTGGCGAACCCGACGTGCAGCACGCCGTCGATGCCGCGCGCGGTGGCCCGGGCCCGGTCGACGGCGGCGGCCATCGCCCGGTGCAGCGGGGCGAGTTCGTCGTGCAGCTGGCGGCCCAGGGCGGTGAGCGCGACCCGCCGGCTGGTCCGGGTGAACAGCGGCGCACCGACCCGCCGCTCCATCCGCTGGACGAGCTGGCTCACCCGGGAGCGGGACAGCACCAGGCGCTCCGCGGTGCGGCCGAAGTGCAGTTCCTCGGCGAGGATCAGAAAGCAGTCGAGCTCGTCCTGCGGCATTCGCCGCTCCTTCCGGTGATCGTCCAGCCAGGCTGTACGAACGGTGAGCCCTTCGCCGTTGTTCCGCCCGGCCGCCCGGAGGAGGGTTGTTGACGAGACAACAACCCCCCTCTCGATCCCGAGGCGATGAGACATGCGGAACAATCAGCCGACCGCGCAGGAGCGGCCGACCATGGGCGCACGCGACTGGGGCGTGCTGCTGGTCCTCTGCGGAGCGATCTTCCTGGAGGGCATCGACGTCGCGATGCTCAACGTCGCCCTGCCGGCCATCCGCGCCGACCTGGGCATGTCGACCGGCGACCTGCAGTGGGTCATGAGCGCGTACGTGCTCGGCTACGGCGGCTTCATGCTGCTGGGCGGCCGGGCCGCCGACCTCTTCGGGCGCCGGCAGATGTTCGTCCTCTGGCTCACGGTGTTCCTGCTCTTCTCCGGACTCGGCGGGCTCGCCACCGAGGGCTGGATGCTGATCGCCGCCCGGTTCGTCACCGGCGTCGCCGCGGCCTTCATGACCCCCGCCGGCCTGTCGATCATCACGACCGGCTTCGCGGAGGGGCCCCAGCGCAACCGGGCGCTGCTCGTCTACTCCGGCACCGCCGCGGGCGGCTTCTCGATCGGCCTGGTGGTCGGCGGGCTGCTCACCTCGCTGGGCTGGCGCTGGGTATTCTTCGCCCCGGTCGTGCTGGCCGCGGCCGTCCTGGTCGCCGCACTCGCACTGGTGCCGCGCTCGTCCCGCCCGGAGCGCACCGGCCAGACCTTCGACCTGTTGGGCGGCGTCACCGTCACCGCCGCGATCGTGCTGATCGTGCTCGGCGTCGAACGGGCGGCCCACGCCGGCGCCGCCGTGACCGCCGCCACCCTCGGGGCGGGCGTCCTCGCCCTGCTGGCCTTCACCGCCGTCGAACGCCGCTCGGCCGCCCCGCTGATGCGGCTCGGGATCCTGCGCTCCGGCCGGCTGGTCCGGGTCAACCTGGCGGCGATGCTGTTCGCGGGCGGCTTCTTCGGCTTCCAGTTCCTGGTCGTGCTCTACCTGCAGGAGCTGCGCGGCTGGTCCACGATGGAGACCAGCCTCGCGATGATCGTGATCGGCATCGACGCCGTACTCTCCCCCACCCTCACCCCGAAGCTGGTGGAGCGGTTCGGCAACACCCGGGTGGTCCTCGGCGGACTCCTGCTGGCCGCGCTGGCGTACGGCCTGTTCCTGCCGCTCGGCGCCGACTGGTCGTACCTGGCGATGCTGCCCGCCCTGGTCCTCCTCGGCCTGGCCTTCGCCCTGGTCTACGGGCCGATCACGATCGCCGCGACCGAGGGCATCGAGGAGGAGGAGCAGGGCCTGGCCGGCGGACTGCTCTACACCTCCTTCCAGTTCGGCTCGGCGCTCGGCCTGTCCGCCGCGACCGCGGTCAACATCGCCGCCACCGCCTCCGGTGCACCGGCGGACCTGCTGGCGGGCTACCGGGCGGCCCTGGTGGTGCCGTTCGTCGCGGCCCTGCTCGCGGCCGCCGTCACCGCTGCCGGGCTGCGTCGCGGTGCCCCGGGCCGGACTGCCGCCGCGGGGGCGGACGCCCCGCCGGTGGCCGACGCCGCGACCGCCGGCGCCGGCGTCGCCCCCTGACCGCCCCGGCGCCCTCCGACCCCCGACAGGCCCGGGCCTGCCGGGGGTCCGCGCGGTGCCGTTCACCGGCGCCCGTCACCGGCGGGCGGGCTCGGCGGCGGCGAGCTCGGCGAGGGCCGCAGCGCTGTCCGGGTGGTCCGGGGTCCAGCCGAGCTCGGTGCGCGCCCGCTCATTGGAGACCCGCAGGCTGCTGGTGAACATCCGGTACGCATACGGCATCGGGCGGGTCAGCCAGGCGGGGACGCCCAGCGGGGCGGGGGTGCCGAAGGCCCGGGCGACGGTCCGGACGTGGGTGCCGAAGCCGGTGGGGGTGTCGTCCACGATGTTGTACGCCCGTCCGGCCCGGCCCCGTCCCTCGACGGCGAGCACCACGGCCCGGGCGGCGTCCCGGAGGTGCACCCAGGGCAGCACCCGGCCGCGGTCGGCCACCGCCGGGAGCCTGCGCCCGCGCAGCAGCTCCACCAGGGCGTCGGTGCCGCCGGGCCCGTAGAAGAGGCCGAAGCGCAGGGCGATCCCCTCGATTCCGGGGCTGGTGAGCATCAGCTCCTCCTTGGTGCGCATCGCGGCGGTGTGGCGCAGCGAGTGGCGGTCCGGCCCGGTGGTGCCGAAGGGGTCCTGCTCGGTGAGGACGCGGGTGCCGAAGTCCCGGTAGCCGTAGCCGAAGACCATCGACTCGGCGACCATCCGCCGGGCGCCGACCGCACGGGCGGCCTCGACGAGGTTGGCGGTGCCCGCGGTGCGCAGGGCGTCGGTGGCGGCCATGTCGCCGTGCCTCATGGGGGCCTTGGCGAGGGCGGTGGCGACGTGGACCACCGCGTCGGCGCGGATCCCGTCGACCGCGCGCAGCAGTGCGTCGCGGTCCAGCAGGTCCGCCACGACCGCGTTCCCGGCGCCCCGGCCCACGCCCAGGACCCGGTGTCCCGCAGCGGTCAGCTCCCGCTCCACATGGCGTCCGAAGACCCCGCTCGCCCCGGCCAGCAGTACGTTCCTGGTGTCGTCCATGCCCATGGGACAAGCGGCCGGGCCCGGACGTGACACCCGCGGACGTGAGCCGCGTCACACTGCCCGCCCGGTGTCGCGACGGATCCGCCCATACCGGATCCGGGGCGCCGCCCGGGGCCCGGACACCCCCGCCGCCCCGGCGGCCCCACGGGTATCCTTCCGCGCAGATCGGCCGAACCGGCCGGGTACGCAGGGGGAGTGAAACCGTGTCAGCTGGTCGCGCGAGGTCCCGCATCGTCGCCACCGAGGGCGGCCACCGGGTGACACCCGCCGAGCTGTTCTTCGATCTGGTGTTCGTCTATGCGATCACCCAGGTCACCGCGCTGATGGCCGCCGACCCCACGCCTGTACGGCTGCTGGGCGGGATGGTCGTGCTGGCACTGATGTGGTGGTGCTGGTGCTGCTTCGCCTGGCTGGGCAACGTCGTCCGGGCCGACACCGGGCCGGTGTTCGCGGTGGTGGTGGCGGTCATGGCGGTGGTCATGGTCGTCACGCTCACGGTGCCGGAGGTCTTCGCGGACCTGCCCGGCGGGCTGGACGCTCCGCTGGTGTTCGTCCTCTGCTACGGCGCCGTCCGCGCCCTGCACCTGGTCGCGTACCGGGTCTCCCACCCGGCCGACCCGGCGCTGCACGCCACGCTCCGGCGCACCGCGCTGACCTCGGTGATCCCGCCGTTCGCCCTGCTGCTGGTGGGCTGCGCGTTCGACGGCCTCACCCAGATCCTGGTCTGGCTGGGCGCGGTCGCGGTCGACTACGGCGCGATCTACCTGGCCGGCGCCTCCGGCTGGCAGGTCGCGGCGCCGGGCCACTTCGCCGAGCGGCACGGACTGATCGTGATCATCGCGCTGGGCGAGTCGATCGTGGCGATCGGCGTGGGGGCGTCCGGGCTGCCCGTCTCGGCGCCTGCGCTGGCCGCCGCCGTGACCGGCCTGCTGGTCGCGGCCGGCCTGTGGCGGCTGTACTTCCGGCGGATCGCCGACCCCGTCGAGCACCGGCTGACCTCGCTGGACGGCACCGACCGCACCCGGCTGGCCCGCGACGCCTACACCTTCCTGCACCTGCCGCTGGTCGCCGGGATCGTGCTGACCGCGCTCGGCATGAAGGCGGTGCTGCACCAGGTCGCCGACCGCGGGCACTACGTCCTGTCCGAGCCGCTGCACGGCATCCAGGCCTGGGCGCTGGCCGGCGGGGTGGGGCTGTTCCTGCTCGCCGCCGCGGCGATCCAGCTGCGTGCGGTCGGGCGCCGGAGCACCGTACTGATCGCCGGCGGGGCGGCCGGACTGGTCGCGGGGCCGGTGGTCGCCGTGGTCCCGGCGCTGCTCGCCCTGGCGGTGCTGGCGGCGGCGGTGACCGGGCTGGTCGCCCTGGACGGCCGGCGGGCCGCGGCCGCCCCCGAACTGGCCGCCTGAGCGGGGCTCCGGCGCGCCCGGCCCCGTCCGACGCCCGGCTCCCACCCGCCGACCGCCGTCGAACCGCCCGGCCTCCCGACGCCCGACCGTCCCGAGCAGCCGCCGTCCGGTCAGCCGCCGGGCGGCACCTTCGGCAGCCGCAGGCCCGCGACGAGGCCGAGCACGCCGACCGCCGCCAGGGTGATCATCGCGGCGGCGTACGCCCCCGAGCTGAGGCCCGCGACCAGGATGGTGCCGGCGATCGCCGTGCCCAGCGAGGAGCCCAGGTTGGAGACGCTGCGCGACAGGCCGGAGATCTCGCCCTGCTTCTCCTCCGGGAAGCTCGACTGCACCACGTTCACCGAGGGCGTCAGCATCACGCCCAGCCCCAGGCCGATCAGGAGCAGGCCCGGGGCGAAGGCCCAGGCGTTCTCCGACCCGCCGGCCAGGGCGACCAGCAGGCAGATCCCGGCGATGGTCACCGCGAAGCCCGTCACGATCAGGGTCCGCTGGGCCCACCGCCGCGCGAGGCGCTCGGCGGCCAGCGAAGTCGCCAGCAGGCCGAGGGTGGCCGCGGTGAAGATCACGCCGGTACCGATCGCCGAGTACCCGCGCACGACCTGCAGGTAGGCCGCGACCGTGAACGACACGCCCATCAGCATCAGCCACTGGACGTTCTGGGTGACCAGCCCGAGGTCGGAGGTGCGGTTGCGGAACACGCTCGGCGACAGCAGCGGCTCGCGGCCGGCCGCCTCCATGGCCCGGGCCGAGCGGAAGAACCACGCGAGCACCAGGGCGCCGGCCGCCAGCAGTGCGACCATCAGCCACAGGTTGTCGTCGGCCGCCAGGATGCCGGTGACCAGCAGCACCAGACCGGCCGCCGACAGGACCGCCCCCAGGGTGTCGAACGGCCGGGCCGGATCCGCGGGCAGCGGGTCCACCAGCCGGCGGCTGAGCAGCAGGATCACCGCGATCACCAGCGCCTGGAACACGAACGCCGCCCGCCAGCCGATCCCGGAGGTGATCAGGCCGCCGATCAGCGGTCCGGCGGCGGCGCCGACCCCGCCCAGGGCCATCACGATCCCGAACGCCCTCGCCCGCGAGGTCACCTCGGTGAACAGCAGGGTGGTGAGGATGTAGACCGGCGGGATGAGCAGCGCCGTCCCGATGCCCTCCAGGATCGAGTTGCCGAGGATGAGCACCCCGAGCCCGGGGGCCGCCGCGCTCAGCAGCGCGCCGACGCCGTAGACCGCCAGTCCGACCAGGAAGCAGCGCTTGCGCCCGTAGCGCTCGGTCAGCTTGCCGCCGGGGATCATCAGCGCCGCCATCACCAGCAGGAAGATCGTGATCGCGATCTGCACGCCCTGCACGGTGGTGTCGAGGTCCTCGCTGATGTCGTTGATCATCACGTTCATGTTGGAGCCGGCGAAGCTGCAGATGAACTGCGCCAGGGCCAGCGGGGCCAGCACCCGGCCGGCGCCCGCCGCCGCGCCGCCCGCCGCTCCCGGGCCCCTGTCCGCCGGGCCGGTCGTCGGGCCGCTCATCGCAGCGGCCTCAGCTCGTGCATCACGTCCCGGCCCTCCTGGATGACCCCGTAGCAGGACTCCGGCACCGCGTTCCAGGCCCCCGGCAGGTCGCCGAGCGGCTCCGACACCACCAGGCGGGTCCCGGGCGCGAGTGCCTGCAGCTCGGCCCGGTCCGGGTACAGCCGGCGCAGCGACTCCACCTCGGTGCTGTAGAAGAGCGAGCGGGAGCTGCGCTCGCTGGAGTAGCGGAACGCCCAGATCCGGACGCCGTCGGAGACCGCGACCGTCATCTGCAGCGGGTCCGGTACGCCGTGACGCTCCGCCACCTGCTCCACCAGGCCCATCATCCCGGCGACGCCGCGCGGCGGATCGTCCTCCAGACCCATGGTCAGGGCCAGGTGGAACATCACCTCGGAGTCGGTGGACCCGGCGATCGAGCCGTAGTAGGCGGGGTCCACGGCCAGCACGAGGTCGCGTTTGAGCTCCGGGAAGCCGTTGATCAGTCCGTTGTGCATCCACAGCCACCGGCCGTACCGGAAGGGGTGGCAGTTGGTCTGCTGGACGCCGGTGCCGGTGGAGGCCCGGATGTGCGCGAAGAAGAGCGGGGAGCGGATGCGCCCGGCCAGTTCGCGCAGGTTGACGTCGCTCCACGCGGGGCCGACCCCGCGGAACAGCGCCGGCTCGCCGACGGCCGGACGCCCCTCGGCGTCGCCCTCGTACCAGCCGACCCCGAAGCCGTCGCCGTTGGTCGTCTCGACGCCCAGCCGTGCGTGGCGGCTCTGGTCGATCAGCGAGTTGGCGGGCTTGTACAGCACCTCGTCCAGCGGGATCGGCGACCCCGAGTAGGCCAGCCACCTGCACATCGACCTCACCACCCAAGCGCCGGCGCTCGCGTGCGGCCCGCGGGCGGGGCGCTCCCGGCCCTTCCACGGTAAGCCCGGTCCCCGGCCCCCACCCGGCGGGGCGGGGGGCCGGGCCTGCCTCACCCGGTCGGCGCATTCCTGCTGGCAGCGCCCCTGGCCGCGGCCGAAGGTGGGGGCGAACCCTGCCCGCGGGCCGGGCCGCGCCCGCAGACCCCGAGGAGACCCCATGGACGCCTACCCGCCGATCGCGGAGCACGGTCTGATCGGGGACCTCCAGACGTGTGCGCTGGTCTCCTCCGCGGGCGTGCTCGACTGGTTCTGCGCGCCCCGCTTCGACTCCCCCAGCATCTTCGCCGCCCTCCTCGACCGGCAGCGCGGCGGCCACTTCACCGTCACCGCGGCCGCCCCGGACGTGACCGTGCGCCAGCTCTACCTGGCGGACACCGCCGTCCTGGTCACCCGCTTCCTGTCGCCCGAGGGCGTCGGCGAGGTCCTGGACTTCATGCCCGTGCCCGACCCGCACACCGCCACCGGCCGGCACCGGGTCGTCCGGGCGCTGCGGGTGGTGCGCGGCACCGTCCGCTTCCGGATCGAGTGCCGGCCGCGGCTGGACTACGGCCGCCGGTCGCACGGCCTGGCGCTGGACGCCGAGCGGGCCCGGTTCACCGGCGCCGGCCTGGACCTGTACCTGGAGGCCGTCGGCGCGGTCCGCCTGGAACGCGACGGCGACGACGCCACGGCGTCCGTCGAGCTCCGGGCGGGCGAGCTCGCCGCGCTGGTGCTGACCGTGTGCGAGGCCGGCGACCCGCCGCCGGCACCGGTGTCGCTGGACGGGGCGCGGGCCGAGTTCGAGCAGGTCCGGCACTTCTGGCTGGACTGGATCAGCCGGTGCCGCTACCGGGGCCGCTGGCAGCAGATGGTCAACCGCTCCGCGATCACCCTCAAGCTCCTCACCTACGCCCCCACCGGCGCGCCGATCGCCGCCGCCACCATGGGCCTGCCGGAGCAGGAGGGCGGCGAGCGCAACTGGGACTACCGCTACACCTGGGTGCGCGACGCCTCGCTGTCGGTCCGGGCCATGCGCGCGCTCGGCTACACCGAGGAGGCCACCGCCTTCCGCGGCTGGCTGGCCGACCGGCTGCGCGAGGGCGACGCCCCCAACGGCGAACCGCTGCAGATCATGTACCGGATCGACGGCGACCCCCACCTCACCGAGGAGACCCTCGACCACTGGGAGGGCTGGCGCGCCTCCGCCCCCGTCCGGGCCGGCAACGGCGCCGCCGACCAGCTGCAGCTGGACATCTACGGCGAGGCCGTCTTCGCCCTCGCCCAGCCCGACGACCGCGCCGACTCCGTCGGCTACGACGACTGGCACAGCGCCGCCGAACTCCTCGACTGGCTCTGCGACCACTGGGACCGCCCCGACGAGGGCATCTGGGAGACCCGCGGCGGCCGCAAGGACTTCACCTACAGCCGCCTGATGTGCTGGACCGCCCTCGACCGCGGCATCCGCCAGGCCACCGCGCACGCCCGGCCCGCCGACCTGGAGCGCTGGCGCGACACCCGCGACGCGATCCTGGAGCAGATCATGGAGCGCGGCTGGAGCAGCGAGCGGCGGGCGTTCGTCCAGCACTACGACGACACGGTCCTGGACGCCTCCCTGCTGCTCATGCCGCTGGTCGGCTTCATCGCCCCGAAGGACCCGCGCTGGCTCTCCACCCTCGACGCGATGGACGGCGAACTGGTCTCGGACAGCCTCGTCTACCGGTACGACCCGGCCGCCTCCCCCGACGGGCTGCGCGGCTCCGAGGGCACCTTCTCGCTGTGCACCTTCCTGTACGTGCACGCCCTGGCCCGGGCCGGCCGGCTCGACCAGGCCCGGTACGCCTTCGACAAGATGCTCACGTACGCCAACCACGTCGGCCTGTTCGCCGAGGAGATCGGCCCCAGCGGCGAGCAGCTCGGCAACTTCCCGCAGGCGTTCACCCACCTCGCCCTGATCACCGCGGCCCTCGCCCTGGACTCCGAGCTGGACCGCGCGGACGACTGACCCCCGGCGACGCCCGGCCCCCGGCGCGGGACGTCGCCCGCGCCAGGGGCCGGGGGGTCGGGGGTCGGGAGCCGGTCCGTCAGCCGCCGAGGACGCGGGCCTTCTGGGCGGCGAACTCCTCCTCGGTCAGCACGCCCTGCTCCTTGAGCTGGGCGAGTTCCTTGAGCTGGGCGATGGTGTCGGTCGTCCCGGCCGCGGCGGGCGGCGGGGCGTACTGCTGCTGGGGCGGGGCGGCGTACTGCTGCTGGGCCTCGGCGGCGCGGGCGTCGTCCTGGGCCGCCCAGCGGCCGGCCTGCCGGCGCGAGACGCGGTTGGAGACGGCGGTGGCCGTCCCGGCGACCACGGCCGTGCGGGCGACGCCGCGCAGAAGTCCGGGCATGGTGTCCTCCGTGGGTGGGTGCGGGTCCGTGGGAGTGGGCGGGGTGGGCGGCCTGCCGTCAGGACTCCAGGGCGTCCAGGGCGTCGACGATGTCCTGGACCGGCACCCGGCCCCCGGCCACCATGCGGGCGCCGCTGCGGCGCAGCGCGGACGCGAAGGGGGCGGCCCACAGGTTCTCGTAGAGCAGGACGGCGGCGGAGTCCCCGGGCTCCAGGAGGGCGCCGGCGTCGGCCATCTCGTCCTGTCCCAGGAGGCCGGAGGAGGCGCCCTCGAAGACCGTGAGGTCCAGCAGGCCGTCACCGTCCACGTCGGCCAGTTCGAGGCCGGTCACCGAGCCGTCCTCCTCCCGCTTGACGAAGGTCAGGTCGAGGAGGCGGACGATGCCGCGGTCCACGAGGTCGACGAGCAGCGGGAAGGCCTCGCCGGTCAGTTTGCTGCCGGGGAACTGGACGACCAGGTAGTCGATCGGGCCGATGTCGTTGATTTCTTCGCTCATGTCCGCTCCTGGGGGTTCGGCCGGGCGGAGCCGGAGCTGCGGGGACGGCGGTGCGGCGTGGCGCGCCGGACCGGGCCGCGCCGCGCGGCGCGCTCCCGGCGGTCCCGTGCTCCGGGCCCACTTGAATTATCGGCCCGGGGACCGTTCCCGGCAGGGCGGAGCCGGTTCGCCCGAAGGTGCGGGGCCGGTCCGTCGCGGCACGGCGCCTCAGTGGCCGATCGCCGCCTTGGCCGCCACGATCACCAGTCCGAGGGCCAGGTGGACCACCGCCTCCACGGCCGCCTGCCGGCGCGAGGCCAGGGCCCGCAGGGCGCCCACGTACGCCCAGGCGACCTGCTGCGCCACCGCCACGCCCAGCGCGAACCAGGCGGTGGCGGCCAGCCCCAGCCCGACCACGGCGCTCAGCGCCACCACGGCGGCCGGCAGCACCGCCGCCTCGACGATCGACCACTCCTTGCGCCCGACCGCACGGACCTCGGCCCAGCCCACCGGCCTCCCGGCCTCGCGCTCCCCGGCGACCCGGGCGTAGACGTGGGCGGCCCAGAACACCACCCCGGTGACGAGCAGCAGCACCACGGCCTCGACGCGGGGGAACTCGCCCGCGGCACTCGACGAGGCGATCACCGAGGCCGCGAGCAGGGAGCCGTAGACCGCGCCCGCGTAGTCGGTCCGTACCGCCGGGCGGCCGTCGTGGCCCGGCCGGTGCCGCCAGGGGAGGAGGTGGTGTCTCACCGGCCCACGGTAAGCCGCGGGCCGGGCCCGGTCGGGCCCCGAACCGGCGCTTGTACTCCGACGGGGTGATGCCGATCGACGCCGTCCCGGGCCGCGGGGACGCCACGACCGGTCAGCTCGTCCCCGGCGGCCGACCGGACCGGACCGGGGGCACCGGGTGTGTCGTCCGCCGGCCGGACCGGGGGCGCCGTGTGTCGTCCGCCGGCCGGACCGGAGGCCCGGGCGCTCATCCGACCGCCGGACCGCCGTGCCGGGCGCGGAGCTCCAGGTACCGGCCGAGCAGTGCGGCCGCGTGGAGCCGGGCCAGCCCCTGGGCGGTGAGCCGCCGCTGCCAGTCCTCCAGTGCGGCGGTCAGGGCGTCCGTGCCGCCCGCGCTGCGCAGCTGCCGGACGACCGTGGCGATCTGCTCCAGCGGCCGGCCGCCGCGCCGCAGCAGGCGGGCGAAGTCGGCGTCGCGGACGTCGCCCGCCCGGTAGCGGCGGTGGCCGGTGGCCGGGTCCCGTTCGGGGGCGAGGACGCCGGCGGCCTCCCAGGCGCGCAGGGTCGCCGGGGTCAGGCCGAGCCGGTGGGCGAGTTCGCCGATGCTGCGGGTCGGCGGGCCGTCCGCGGGCACCCGGCCGGCGGCCGGGGCGTCCCCGGCGAGCTGCTCCACCGCGCGGCGGACGGTGTCCAGGGTGTCCCGGTCGTGCAGCGCCCGGGCGTGGCCCCGGTCGAGGGCCGCCAGGGCGGCGTCCGGGTCGCCGCGGTGCAGGGCCGTCATGACCTGCCCGGCGGTGGCGTGCCCGTGGGCCGGGACGAGGGCGAGGAAGGCGCGCAGCGCCGCCGCGTGCACCTCGGTGTAGACGCGGTGGCCGGAGGCGGTGCGCGCGGCGGGCGGGAGGTAGCCGTCCTGCTCGTAGTTGCGCACCGCCTGGGTCGAGATGCCGTGCTCGCGGGCGAGGTCGGACGGTCGCACGGGCTCCTCCTGGTTCGAGGTTCTGCGGGGCGGTTCGGCGGCCGGGACGGCAAAAGCCTCAACCGAACCCTCAAGGATACGCTTGAGGTCCATGACACAGGACATCCGAGACCTCATGACCGTGCCGTGGGACCTGCTCGGGCTCGGCGAACCGACCCACCGGGAGCCGGGCTTCGCACTGCTCCGCAACGAGCTGTTCGCGCAACTGGCCGACCGCGGCTTCCGCTCGATCGCCCTGGAGACCGACCGGGTGGCCGCCCTCGTCGTGGACGACTACGTCCGGGAGGGGGCGGGCTCCCTGGGCACGGCGATGCGCGAGGGCTTCTCGCACGGCTTCGGGGAGTGGGAGGCCAACCGTCGGCTGGTCGCCTGGATGCGGGCGTACAACCGCGACCGGGCGCCGGAGGAGCGGCTCGCCTTCCACGGCTTCGACATCCCGACCGAGAACACCAGCGCGCCCAGCCCCCGCAGCTACCTCGAACACGCCCGCGACCACCTCGGCCTCGACCACGACATCGCGGGCCCGGCCGGCCCGGACGAGCGCTGGAGCCGCCCGGAGGCCGTCCTCGACCCGGCGGCCTCGCCCGGGGCCACCGGCGAGGCCGAGCGGCTGCGCGCGATCGGCGAGGACCTGCTCGACGAGCTGTACGCCCGGGCCCCGGAGCGGATCGCGGCGACCTCGCGGACCGCGTGGTCCCGGGCGCGGATCCACCTCACCGCCGGGCTCCAACTGCTGCGCTACCACCGGGAGTCCGCCGTCCCGCGCGAGCAGCCCGCCCGGGTGGCCCGGCTGCTGGCCGTCCGCGACCTGCACATGGCCCGCAACCTGCTCGACCTCCGCCGGGCCGAGGCCGACCGGGGGCCGACCCTGGTCCACGCCCACAACCTGCACCTGCAGCGGACGCCGAGCACCTGGCGGATGGGCGACACCGACCTCGACTGGAACGGCGCCGGCGCGATCGTGGGCGCCCTGCTGGGCGAGCGGTACGGCTTCGTGGCCGGGAGCCTGGGCCGCAGTGCGGCGCTCGGACTCGGCGAGCCGGCCCCGGACACCCCCGAGGGCCTGCTGCAGCGCCGGTTCACCACCTGGGGTCTGACCGTCCCCCCTGCGGTCGGCGACACCCGGCCGCGGACCGACACCACCCCCGCCCAGGGGTACTTCCCGCTCGACCGGGCCGTCCTCGACACCGCCGACGCCCTCCTGCACCTCGCCGACGGCGCCGCCCCGATCGGCCGCTGACCGGGCTGCCGATCGACCGCGGCCTCACCCCCAGGCCCCGCCCCCGACCCCGGACCCCGGGCCCCGCCGCGCCCGCCACAGCCCGCGGCGGGGCCCGAATCCCGGACGCCTGATCGCCAAGTGGCCCGTCCGTTCGATAGCTTGGAACCAGGCATCGGCAGTCCAGTCCTGCGGAGGGGGCCCACGCATGAGCGAGCAGTCGCACCACCGCAGGACCGTTCGCGGGCCGGTGCCGCCCTCCGGCGCCGCACCACCGTGACGGCCGTGGCCTGCTGTGACGCTCACACCCGGACGGGGCACGCTGTGCGGTCGGCTTAACCCCCCGCACCCACCGGGTGTGACGCCTCGGAAATGCGATCTTCTTACGGTGCTGATCGTGGGGGTGACCCCACCGCCCGCCGCGCCCGGTGCGCGGAGGGCACGGACTGCGAGGGAGGGAGTCCCGGTGACGACGACGCCAGGCTCGAAGGCGGACGGCGTGCGGACGGTCTGCTCGTACTGCGGCGTCGGCTGCGGGATCGTGCTGCAGATCGACCGGGACGCCGCGACCGGCCGACGCACCGTCAGCAAGGCCTCCGGGGACCCGGACCACCCCGCGAACGGGGGCCGGCTCTGCACGAAGGGGGCGACCAGCGCCGACCTGATGGCCGCCCCGGGGCGCGCCGACCGGGCCCTGGTCCGGTCCGAGCGCGGCGCCGAACCGGTCCCGGCGGACGTCGACGCGGCGATCGCCGAGGTCGCCCGCCGGCTGCGGGCGATCCTCGACGAGCACGGCCCGGACGCGCTCTCCTTCTACGTCTCCGGCCAGATGTCGCTGGAGGCCCAGTACCTGGCGAACAAGCTGGCCAAGGGATTCGTGCGGACCAACCAGATCGAGTCCAACTCCCGGCTGTGCATGGCCAGCGCCGGCTCCGGCTACAAGCTCTCGCTCGGCGCGGACGGGCCGCCCGGCTCCTACCAGGACCTCGACCGGGCGGACGCCTTCCTCGTTATCGGCGCCAACATGGCCGACTGCCACCCGATCCTCTTCCTGCGGATGATGGACCGGGTGAAGTCCGCCGGCGCCAAGCTCGTCGTCGTCGACCCGCGCCGCACCGCCACCGCCGACAAGGCCGACCTCTTCCTGCAGATCCGCCCGGGCACCGACCTGGCGCTGCTCAACGGGCTGCTGCACCTGCTGGTGGCGGAGGGCTACACCGACCCGGAGTTCATCGCGGAGTTCACCGAGGGCTGGGAGGAGATGCCGGCCTTCCTCGCGGACTACCCGCCGGACCGGGTCGCCGAGGTCACCGGGATACCGGAGGCCGACATCCGGCAGGCCGCCCGCTGGATCGGCGAGGCCGGCGAGTGGACGAGCTGCTGGACGATGGGCCTCAACCAGTCCACCCACGGCACCTGGAACACCAACGCCCTGGTCAACCTGCACCTCGCCACCGGGGCGATCTGCCGCCCCGGCAGCGGCCCCTTCTCACTCACCGGCCAGCCCAACGCGATGGGCGGCCGCGAGATGGGCTACATGGGCCCCGGCCTGCCCGGGCAGCGCTCGGTGCTGGTACCGGAGGAGCGCGCCTTCACCGAGGAGCTGTGGGGCCTGGAGGCCGGGGCGCTACGCACCGACGTGGGCCGCGGCACGGTGGAGATGTTCGAGCGGATGGCGGACGGCGCGATCAAGGCCTGCTGGATCATCTGCACCAATCCGGTCGCCTCGGTGGCCAACCGCCGCACCGTCATCGCCGGGCTGGAGGCCGCCGAACTGGTCGTCGCCCAGGACGTGTTCACCGAGACCGAGACGACCGCCTACGCCGACGTGCTGCTGCCCGCCGCCCTGTGGGCGGAGTCCGACGGCGTCATGATCAACTCGGAGCGGAACCTCACCCTCGTCCAGGGCGTCGTCGACCCGCCCGGCCAGGCGCTGCCCGACTGGCAGCTGATCGCCCGGGTCGCCTGCGCGATGGGCTTCACCGACGCCTTCGACTACGCGAGCGCCGAAGAGGTCTTCGAGGAGATCAAGCGCTTCCACAACCCCGCGACCGGCTGGGACCTGCGCGGCGTCGACTACGCCCGGCTGCGCACCGGACCCGTGCAGTGGCCGGCCGCCGAGCCGGACGGCGAGGACCGCAACCCGATCCGCTACCTCAACGACGGCGTCAGCCAGCGGCAGCTGGAGCACGCCGACGGCAGCCGGCCCCGGCTCGCCTTCCCCACCGCCACCGGGCGGGCGCGCTTCTTCGCCCGCCCCCACCTGCCCGCCGCCGAACTCCCGGACCACGACTACCCCTTCGTCCTCAACACCGGTCGGCTCCAGCACCAGTGGCACACCCTCACCAAGACCGGCAAGGTGGCCAAGCTCAACCGGCTCAACCCCGGCCCGTTCGTGGAGATCCACCCGGACGACGCCGCGGCCATGTTCGCCGTCGACGGCGACCGCATCGAGGTGACCTCCCGCCGCGGGCGCGCGGTCCTGCCCGCCGTGGTCACCGACCGGGTCCGCCCCAGGACCTGCTTCGCGCCGTTCCACTGGCACGACCTCTTCGGCGAGTACCTGAGCATCAACGCCGTGACCAACGACGCCGTCGACCCGGTCTCGTTCCAGCCCGAGCTGAAGGTCTGCGCCGTGGCGCTGCGCGTGGTGGCCGCCCGCCCCGGTACGGGCTCCGCCGCACCGTGGCCCACGGCCGTCCCGGCACCGCCCGTCCCCGTCCCCGCGCTCGCCGGGGCCGCACCCACCGCGCCCGGCGGGGCCGCCGACGAGGTGCACACGGCCGTCGGCGCGCTGGCCGCCCGCTTCGACCTCGCCGAGCTCGCCCCGCCGGTCCTCACCGACCTGGAGCGCCGCTACCTCTCCGGCTACCTCTCCGGCGTCGCCCTGGCCCCGCTCGGCGGCGTCCCGGTCCTGCCCGCGGACGCGCCGTTCGCGACGGCCACCGCCACCTGGGTGGACGGCGTCCTGGCCGGGATGTTCTCCCGGGTCACCGTCCCCACCGCGCCCCGACCCGCCGCCGCACCGACCCCGGCCGCGCCCGCCCCGGGCGGCACCGCACCGGACGCCGCACCGGCACGCGAACTGCTGGTCCTGTGGGCCTCGCAGACCGGCAACGCCGAGGAGTTCGCCGCCACCGCCGCCGCCCGGCTGACCGGGGCGGGCCGCACCGCGACCCTGCTCACCATGGCCGACACCACACCGCAGCGGCTCACCGCCGGGACCGACCTGCTGATCGTCACCAGCACCTTCGGCGACGGCGAGGCCCCCGACAACGGCGCCGGCTTCTGGCAGGAGCTGGCCGCCGACGGCGCCCCGCAGCTCACCGGCGTCCGCTACGCCGTCCTCGCCCTCGGCGACTCCCACTACGACGACTTCTGCGGCCACGGCCGCCGCCTGGACGAACGCCTCGCCGCCCTCGGCGCCACCCGCCTGCAGCCGCGCACCGACTGCGAACCGGACTACGAGGAGCCCGCCTCGGAGTGGCTGGACCGGGTCGTCGCCCTCCTCACCACCGCCGGCCCCGCCGTGCCCCGGCCGCGCTCCGCCGACCACCGGACGGCCCCCGCACCCGCCGCCCCCGCGCCCGCCGGCCACAAGTCCTCGCCCTTCGCGACCCTCCTCGTCGGCAACCGGCTGCTCAGCCTGCCCGGCTCGCAGAAGGAGGTCCGGCAGTTCGCCTTCGACACCCGCGGCGGCGAACTCGCCTACCAGCCCGGGGACTCGCTCGGCGTCTGGCCGACCAACGGCGCCGGACTCGTCGCCGAATGGCTCGCCCTGACCGGCCTCGACCCCGCGCAGCCGCTCACCCTGCCGCAGATCGGCGAGGTCACGCTCGGCGAGGCCCTGCGCACCCGCCTGGACATCACCCGGATCACCCCCGACCTGCTCGGGTTCGTCGCCGACCGCACCGGCGACCGCGATCTGCGGCGACTGCTGCGCCCCGACAACAAGGGCGAGCTGGCCAAGTGGAGCTGGGGCCGCCAGGCCGCCGACGTGGTCGGCGCCCTCCCCGTCCGGGCGTCCGCCGAGGAGTGGGCCGGCGTCCTCAAGCGGCTCCAGCCCCGGCTGTACTCGATCTCCTCCAGCCCGCTGGCGCACCCCGGCGAGGTCCGGCTGACCGTCTCCGTGGTCCGCTACGCCAACGACCTGGGCCGCGAACGCCGGGGCGTCTGCTCCACCTACCTCGCGGACTGCGCCGACGACGGCCCGGTGCCGGTGTTCGTCCAGCGCTCGCCGCACTTCCGGCCGCCGGCCGACCCCGCCACGCCGATGATCATGGTGGGCCCGGGCACCGGGGTCGCGCCGTTCGTCGGCTTCCTGGAGGACCGGCGGGCCCGCGGCCACACCGGCCCCAACTGGCTGTTCTTCGGCGAGCAGCGCGAGGCCACCGACCACTACTACCGCGAGGAACTCGCCGCCTTCCGCGCCTCCGGCCACCTGGACCGGCTCGACCTCGCCTTCTCCCGCGACCAGCGCAACAAGGTCTACGTCCAGGACCGCATGCACGAGCAGGGGCCGCGCCTGTGGCGCTGGCTCCAGGACGGCGCCCACCTGTACGTCTGCGGCGACGCCGGCCGGATGGCCAAGGACGTCGACCGGGCGCTGCGCACGATCGTCGCCACCCACGGCGGGATGGACGAGGAGGCGGCGGCCGGCTGGGTCCGGCAGCTGGCCGCCGACAAGCGGTACGTCCGGGACGTCTACTGACGGGTCCGCGGACGGACCGCGGGACGGCCGCGGGCGG
>NZ_JBSGXP010000174.1:0-17896 GCF_053610105.1 Kitasatospora sp. NPDC054939
GTCCGGGCCCTTCCGCCGGGGCCGGCCGGCCCCGGGCGCGTGGCCGGGGTCAGCCGGCCAGGACGGTCACCAGGCGCTCCAGCGAGGTGCCCAGGCCCCAGCGGGCCGACAGCTCGTCCAGCGCCATCGGGTCCAGCGGCTCGGTCGGCAGCTGCGGGTCGAAGGCGGGCAGCGGGACGTCGCCCGCCACCCGGACCACGGTCGGCGCCACGTCCAGGTAGGCCGAGCCCTCCACCAGGTTGCGCCGGCGGGCCGGGGTCAGCTTCGAGCCGAGGTCCAGCGCGGCGGCCCGGATCCCGGCGAGGTCGCCGTACTCGTGGATCAGCTGGGCGGCGGTCTTCTCTCCGATGCCCTTGACGCCGGGCAGGCCGTCGCTCGGGTCGCCGCGCAGCGCCGCCATGTCCGCGTACTGCGCGCCGCGCACGCCGTACTTCTCCAGGAGCAGCGCGTCGTCGGTGACCTGCAGGTTGCCCATGCCCTTGACCGGGTACAGCACGGTGATCCCGCGGGCGTCGTCGACCAGCTGGAAGAGGTCGCGGTCCCCGGTGACGATCTGCACCGGGCCCTCGGCCCGCCCGGTGAGCGTGCCGATCACGTCGTCGGCCTCGTAGCCGGGGGAGCCGATCCGGGCGATGCCGAGCGCGTCCAGCACCTGCTCGATCACCGGCACCTGCGGGGCCAGTTCGTCCGGCACCTCCTCCTCGCCGTCCACGGCCGCCTCGGCGACCCGGTGCGTCTTGTAGGAGGGCAGCAGGTCGACCCGCCACTGCGGGCGCCAGTCGGCGTCCATGCAGGCGACCAGCCGGTCGGGACGGTGGTCGTGGACCAGCCGGGCGATGAAGTCCAGCAGGCCCCGGACGGCGTTCACCGGCTCGCCGTGCGGGGAGCGCAGCGAGTCCGGCACGCCGTAGTAGGCGCGGAAGTAGAGGCTGGCGGAGTCCAGCAGCATCAGGCGCGGTGCGGTCACGGGTGCGGTCACGCCCCCGATCATGCCGTACCGGGCGGACAACGCGGGGGAGCGGTGCCCGCCCGGTACGGGCCGGTCGGTCGGCCGGTGCGGGCCGGTCAGTGCTCGTGCGGGCCCGCGCGGTGCACCGGGCCGTGCGCGTCGGCGCAGTGCTCGGCGGGGTCCCCGCCGCGGACGGCGATCTGCAGCAGCGCGCCGGCCTCGTCCTCGCCGACGTGGTCGACCTGGAGCGTGCTGTGGGTGATCCGGTACTCCTCGGCGAGCCGGCGCTGCAGGCCGCGGCGGACGGCGTGGCAGTCCCCGCCCGGGGTGACCAGGATGTGCGCGGAGAGCGCCGGCTCGCCCGAGGTGATCTCCCAGATGTGCAGGTCGTGGATCTCCTCCACCAGCGGCTGGGCGACCAGGCGGTCGGCCACCGCGTCCGGGTCGATGCCGGCCGGGGCGGCCTCCAGGAAGATCCGGCCGGAGTCGCGGACCAGCCCGATCCCGGCCTTCAGCATCAGCGCCACCACGATCAGCGAGGCGATCGAGTCGGCCCGGGCGAAGCCGGTGGTCACCATGACCAGACCGGCGACGGCGGTGGCGACGAACGCGTACAGGTCGGTGAGCACGTGCTGGAAGGCGCCCTCGACGTTGAGCGAGCTGCGGTTGGCCTTCGACATGCACCAGGTCGCCGCCAGGTTGACCACGATGCCGACCAGCGCGGTGACCAGCACCAGCGAACCGGCCACCTCCGGCGGCTCGAACAGCCGGCTGACCGCCTCGTAGCCCAGCCAGGCGGAGAGCACCAGCAGGGTGACGCCGTTGGCCTGGGCGGAGAGGATCTCGGCCCGCTTGAGGCCGTAGGTGTAGCCGCCGCGGGCGGGCCGGGCGGCCAGCCGCATGGCGATCAGGGCGAGCACGATGGAGGCCGCGTCGGTGAGCATGTGCGCGGCGTCCGAGATCAGGGCCAGCGACTGCGCGGCGAAGCCGACCACGACCTCGCCGGCCATGAACACCACGATCAGGGTGAGGGCGGCGAGCAGCCAGCGCCGGTCGGCGTCGGCGGAGACCCCGTGGGAGTGGCCGCCGTGACCGTGCCCGTGCCCGTGCCCCGGTCCGCTGCCGTGCGGATGGTCGGGGGCGGCGTGGTCATGGGCATGATCATCATGGCTGTGCTCGGGACCGGCCATCGGAGTCCTCTCCTGGGAGCGCGGGAAGCAGGGGGCGCAACAGCCCTGCACCCGAAGTGAACCGCAGATCGAACGAAGATCCAAAGGCTGCACTGGTGACCGTTGTCGTTGCCGTGGCGCCATGTTCCTCCGGTAGGGTCGGCCCCCGCGTCGAGCAGGGGGCGGGTCATCATGGAGCGGGTCGGACTCGGAACGATCGCCAGGGAGTGGGGCCGGATCGGCATCACCGGGTTCGGCGGCCCGCCCGCGCACATCCTGCTGCTGCGCCGGCTCTGCGTGGAGCGGCGCGGATGGCTGAGCGCCGCCGAGTTCGAGGACGGCATCGCCGCGACCAACCTGCTGCCCGGCCCCGCCTCCACCCAGCTGGCGATCCTCAGCGCCTGGCGGCTGCGCGGCACCGCGGGCGCCCTGGTCGGCGGTGTCTGCTTCATCGCCCCCGGGCTCGTGCTGATCCTGGCCCTGGCCGCGCTGTTCCTGGCCGGCGACCCGCCGCTGTGGGTGCTCGGGGCCGCCGCCGGGGCCGGGGCGGCCGTGCCGGCCGTCGCCGTGCAGGCTGCCGCCGCGCTCGTCCCCGGCAGCCTCGACCGCGCCGGCGCCGAACGGGCCGGGCGGCTGCGCTGGGGCGGGTATGCCCTCGCCGGGGCGGTCGCGGCGATCCTCACCGGCCCCTGGCTGGTGCTGGTGCTGATCGCGGCCGGCTGCGCCGAGGTCGCCGTCCGCACCCCGCGCGGCCCCCGCCCGTCCGGCGGCCGTCGCCCCGCCCTGCCGCTCGCCGCGGTGCTTCCGGCGCTGCCGGCCCTCGGCGGGCTCGGCGCGGTGGCCTGGACGGCGTTCAAGGTGGGGGCGCTCTCGTACGGGGGCGGCTTCGTGATCATCCCGCTGATGCAGGACGACGCCGTGCACCGCCACCACTGGATGACGGACGGACAGTTCCTCAACGCCGTCGCCCTCGGCCAGGTCACTCCGGGCCCGGTGGTGCAGACCGTGGCCGTGGTCGGCTACGCCGCCGCCGGGCTGGTCGGCGGGCTGCTCGCGGCGGTCGTCGCCTTCGCGCCGTCCTTCCTCTTCGTGCTGTTCGGCGGCGCGCACTTCGACCGGCTCCGCGCCGACCGCCGGGTGCAGGACTTCCTCACCGGTGCCGGACCCGCGGTGATCGGCGCGATCGCCGGGTCGGCCGTCCCGCTGGCCGGCTCGCTGCAGTACGGCTGGCAGTGGGCCGTGCTCGGGGCGGCGCTGCTCTGGCTGCTCGCCGCCCGCCGCGGCGTCGTGCCCGCACTGCTGGCGGCCGGCGGCCTCGGGGTGCTCGCCACGGCGGTCGGGCTCCCGCCGGCCTGACCCCGCCCGGTCCGCGGGCGCGGCGTCCCCCGATCGGGTGACACCGGCTTGCATGATCGCCGAAGGTTCCTAGACGATCACTGTCCGTGAAGATCGCCACCGGCGGACCCGTCCGCTGGCTCCTCGAACTCGAACCCTGCGCCGAAGAACTGCTGCACCGCCACCTCGCGGCGGCCGGCGACTGGTTCCCCCACCAGTACGTCCCCTGGAGCCGCGGCCGGGACTTCGACGGCCCGCTCGGCGGCGAGCCCTGGCAGCCCGGGCAGTCGGCCCTCGCGCCGGCCGTCCGCTCCGCCCTGGTGGTCAACCTGCTCACCGAGGACAACCTGCCCGGCTACCACTGGATCCTCGGCGACCGGAGCTCCCGGGACGGCGCCTGGGGCGCCTGGCTGCACCGGTGGACCGCCGAGGAGGACCGCCACGCCGCCGCCCTCCGCAGCTACCTGCACACCTCCCGCGCGGTGGACCCGATCGCCCTCGAACGCTCACGGCTGGCCCACCTGCAGAACGGCGTGCTCCCCGAGGTCGAGGGCGTGCTCGGCATGGCCGCCTACGCCGCCGTCCAGGAACTCGCCACCCGGGTCAGCCACCGCAACACCGGCCGGCTCAGCGGCGACCCGGTCTGCGACCGGCTGCTCGCCCGGATCGCCCGGGACGAGAACCTGCACATGGTCTTCTACCGCGAACTGCTGCGCCGCGCCCTGGAGATCGACCCCGACCAGGTGCTCGTCCGGCTCGACGCCACCGTCCGCGACTTCGCCATGCCCGGGCAGGGCATGCCCGGCTTCGACCGGATGGCCGCCGAGATCGCGGTGGCCGGTGTCTACGACCTCAGGGTCCACCACGACGAGGTCCTGGTGCCGCTGCTGCGCTCGCTGGGCGTGTTCGGGCTGAGGGGCCTCGGCGCCGCCGGGGAACGGGCCCGCGACCGGCTCGCCGACCACCTCCGGCGCCTGGACGCCCGGGCCGCCCGCTTCGTCGAACGCCGCGACCGGGCGCTGGCCGCCCGCGCCCGCCGGGCCGAGGACGCCGGCGGGCCGGCCCCGACCGCCGTAGCGGCCCCGACCCCCGAACCGGCCGCGCAGGCCCCGACCGTACCGGCGCTGGCCGCGCAGGCCCCGACCGCCGTCCTTGCCGGCCGAACAGGAGAGGCATGACCACCACCGCCGCAGCCCCGAGCACCACCGCCGCCCCGAGCACCGTGACCACCGCGGGCACCAGCGCCGCCGACATCGAGTACCACTACGACCTCGGCAACGACTTCTACGCCCTCTGGCTCGACCAGACGCTCGCCTACACCGCCGCCCGATGGGACGGCATCGCCCCCGACGAGCCCGACGCGACCGCGCTGCACCGGGCCCAACTCGCCAAGCTGGACCACCACCTGGACCTGGTCGGCCTGCGGCCCGGCGAGCCCGCCCACCTCCTCGACGTCGGCTGCGGCTGGGGCGCCGCCCTGGTCCGCGCCGTCGCCACCGGCCGCGCCGAACGGGCCACCGGGCTCACCGTCTCCCGCGCCCAGCACGCCTACCTGGCCCGGCTCGGCCTGCCCGGCGTCGAAGGCCGGCTGGAGAGCTGGGAGCAGCACACCCCCGCGCGCCCGTACGACGCCGTGGTCACCATGGGCGCCTTCGAGCACTTCGCCACCGCCGGCATGAGCCGCACCGAACGCCTCGCCGTCTACGCCCGCTACTTCGAGCGCTGCCACGGCTGGCTGCGCCCCGGCGGCCGGATGTCCCTGCAGACCATCGCGTACGACGGCGCCGCCGACGGGGCCGGTCCGCTGGGCGGGTTCGTCGGCAGCGACGTCTTCCCCGAGGCCCGGCTGCCCCGGCTCGCCGAGATCGCCGCCGCGAGCGACCCGTACTTCTCGCTCACCGTGCTCAGCGCCTCCGCCGAGGACTACGCCCGCACCCTCGCCTCCTGGTCGGGCCGGCTGCTGGCCGCCCGCGAGGAGGCCGAACGGCTGGTCGGCGAGGACGGCTACCGCCGCTACCGCCGCTACCTGCGGGCCGCCGAGATGACCTTCCTGTGCGGCGCCGTCACCCTCTACCGGATCGGCTTCCGGCGGCGCGACGAGCCGCTGCGGCTGCCGGCCGGCTGAGGCCCGTACCGTGCAGCAGCACCCCACCCCGCGGCGGGCCTGGGCGGCGGTCGCCGTGGTCTGCGCCGCCCTGTTCCTGATCGGTCTGGACTTCACCGTCCTCAACGTGGCGATCCCCGACCTCCAGGAGGACCTCGGGCCGACCCTCGCCGAGACCCAGTGGATCGTCGACGGCTACGCGCTGGCCCTCGGCGGCTGCGTCCTCGCGGCCGGCGCCCTCGGCGACCGCTACGGGCGGCGCCGGGCCTTCGTCGCCGGCCTGACGGTCTGCGCCCTCGCCTCGGTGGCCGGGTCCGTCGGGGACAGCCCGGCCCAGCTGGTCGCCGCCCGCTGCGGGATGGGCGTCGGTGCGGCCCTGTTCATGCCCGCCACGCTCTCCACCGTGGTGCACGTGCTGCCCGACCCGGCGGACCGGCGCCGGGCGATCGGCATCTGGGCGGCGGTCGCCGGGGTCGGCGCGCTGTTCGGCCCGGTGGTCGGCGGCTGGCTGGTCGACCACTACGACTGGCGGGCGGCGTTCTGGCTGAACGTCCCGGTCGCGGCCGCGGTCGTGGCCGCCGCCCTGGTCACCGTGCCCGAGTCGCGCGCCCCGCACCGGGCCCCGCTCGACGCCCCGGGCGCCCTGCTCTCCTGCGCCGGGCTGCTGGCCCTGGTCTGGGGCATCATCGAGGCGCCCGGCCGCGGCTGGACCAGCGCCGGGGTGCTCGGCGCGTTCGCCGCCGCGGCCCTGCTGCTGGCCGGGTTCGCCCTTCGGCAGGCCCGCTGCGCGGCGCCGATGCTGCCGATGGCGGTGCTGCGCAGCGTGCCGGTGTGGCCGGCCACGCTGGTGCTGGCGCTGATGTCCTTCGCGATGTTCGGCGCGATGTTCCTGCTGACCCTCTACCTGCAGCAGGTGCGCGGTCTCTCGGCCTGGTCGGCGGGCCTGCGGATGGTGCCGCTGTCGGTGGGGCTGGCGGTCGGCGCCGTCCTCGGGCCCGTGCTCGCCCGCCGGTTCGGTGCCCGCGTCCCGGCGGCCGGCGGACTGCTGCTGATCGCCGCCGGCTTCGTCCGCCTCGCCGGGCTGGACGCGGGCTCCGGCGACCTGGCGGTGCTGCTCTTCGAGGCGGTCTCGGGCGTCGGCGCCGGTCTGCTGGCCCCGGTGGCGACCGAACTCGTGATGAGTGCGGTGCCGGCCGGCTCGGCCGGGGTCGGCTCGGCGCTCAACGACGCCACCCGGCAGGTCGGTTCGACGCTCGGGGTGGCGGTGCTCGGCTCGGTGCTGGCCACGGCGGTCACCGGGCGGCCGACCGGGCGCGACCCGGCCGCCGCCTTCGTGGACGGCCTCGCGGACGCCTCCCGGGTGGGCGCCGCGGTCGCTCTGCTCGCCGCCGTCCTCGCCTGGACCCGGCTGCCGGGCCGCTTCCCGGCCGCCGCGTCCCTGTCGGCGCCCGCCGGACCCGACGGCGCCGGACCGGGCTCCGCCGGACCCGGTGCTGCAGGCCCGGATCCCGCCGCCGTCCGGACCGCCCGCTGACCCTCCGCACCGCGCGCCGACCCCCGTCCCCCGCACCCCCGCTGCCCGCACAGCCCCCCGAAAGGAACCGATCCCCATGAGCGAGACCTACGACGTCCTCCGCGACTGCCTCGTCGACGAGTTCGAGGTCGCGTCCGAACTCGTCCGCCCCGACGCCACCCTGGCCGACCTCGCGCTCGACAGCCTCGCCCTGGTCGAGCTGTCCCTGCTGGTCGAGGAGCGCCTCGGCGCCACCGTCACCGACCTGCGGCCCGAGCGCACTCTCGGCGAACTGGCCGAGCTCGCCGAGCGCCGGGCGGTCTCCGGGGCCGCCCGGTGAGCAGCCGCGCGGTCGCGGTGACCGGGCTCGGCCTGGTCACCCCGGCCGGCTTCGGCACGGCCGCCACCTGGGAGCACTTCCTCACCGGCCGCCCCACCGCCGGGACCGACCCCCTCCTGGCCGGCCTCGCCGTCGACTTCTCCTGCGCCGTACCGGAGTTCGACGCGACCGGCCTGCTCGGCGGACGCCTCGGACGGCGGCTCGACCGCTTCTCCCAACTGGCCGTGCTCGCCGCCCGGGAGGCCGTCGCCGACGCCGGGCTCGACCCGGCGCGGTGGGACGGCACCCGGGTCGGTGTCGTCCTCGGGGTCAGCGCCACCAGCGTCGCCACCCACGCGGTCGAGTACGCCCGCCTCAACGAGGGCCGCCCGCAACGGGTCTCGCCGCTGATGCTGCCCCGGTCGATCCCCAACATGGCGGCCGGCGAGGTCAGCCTGGACCTCGGCGCCCGCGGGCCCGGTCTGGTGGTCAGCACCGCCTGTGCCTCCGGCACCTCCGCGCTGGGGCTGGCCTGCGACCTGCTGCGCGCCGGGCGGTGCGACATCGTGCTCGCCGGGGGCACCGACAGCGCGCGCGCCCCGATGATCTCCACCGCCTTCGACCGGCTGTGCGCGCTCTCCCGGCGCCGCCACGACCCGGCCGGCGCCTCACGGCCCTTCGACGCGGACCGGGACGGCTTCGTGCTCGGCGAGGGCGCCGGTGTCCTGGTCCTGGAACGCACCGGGCACGCCAGGGACCGCGGCGCCCGGCCGCGCGCCCACCTCGCCGGGCACGGTTCCTCGTGCGACGCGTACCACTTCACCGCCCCCTGCCCGGACGGCGAGGGCCTGGCCCGGGCCGTCGAGTCGGCGCTCGCCGACGCCGGCCTCGCGCCGCACGAGATCGGGCACGTCAACGCCCACGGCACCGGCACCGCGCTGAACGACCCCGCGGAGGCCGCCGCACTCCACCGGGTCTTCCGCCGCCCGCCGCCGGTCACCGCCAACAAGAGCGTCATCGGCCACACCATGGGCGCGGCCGGCGCCATCGAGGCGGCACTGACCGTGCTGGCGCTCCAGCACCGGCTGGTCCCGCCCACCGCCAACCTCGACCGGCTCGACGGGTCGATCGACCTCGATGTGGTGACCAAGGCGCCCCGCCCGCTGGAGTCCGGCGCCGCCCTCTCGGTGTCCAGCGGCTTCGGCGGCCAGAACGCGGCCGTCGTCCTCACTGCCGTCTGACCGCCCCCGCACCGCCGCCCGTACCGCTGCCGCCCACAGCCCACAGCCCGCCGTCCGCACCGCCCACCCCTGCCGAGCACCTCCCGTCCGCGCGAACCGGAGCCCGCCATGCCCGCCGTGTCCGAACCCACCGCCCCGCACCCGCTCCCGGCGGGCCCCGCCGGACCGACCGGAGCCGCGGTCCCCGCCGGACCCGCCGCCCCGCCGACCCGCAGGCGGCGCGGCGGACCGCTGGGCCGCGCCCGGCTCGCCGCCGCCCGGCTCTACAGCCGGCTGCTGATGCACCACCCGCCCGCCGACTGGTCCGTCCCTCGCTCCGACGGCCGGTACGGGCCCGCCGACCCGGCCGGCGAGGGGCAGCCGCTCACCCTGCTCGTCCTCGGCGACTCGCTCGCCCAGGGCCTCGGCGCGGCCCGCCGCGAGGAGACGCTCGGTGCCCGGCTCGCCCAGGCCCTCGGCGAGCGGCTCGAACGGCCGGTCGAGCTACGGGTGTTCGCCCGGGTCGGCGCGACCACGGGGGCCGCCCAGCGGCAGGCCGCGCGGTCCGCCGGGCTGCGCGCCGGGGTCGCCGTGCTGATCGTCGGCGGCAACGACGCCATCCTGCCGCTGCCGCTGGGCCGGTCGGCCCGGCAGTTCGCCCAGCTGCTGCGGCTGCTGGACGAGGGCGGCTGGCAGGCGGTGGTGGTGCCCTGCCCGGACCCGGGCTACGCGCCGGGCTTCCGGGCCCCGGTGCGCCGCCTCGGGGCGCGCCGCTCGCGGCGGCTGGCCCGGCTGCAGACCAGGGCCGCCGAACGGGCGGGTGCGGTGCTCGCGCCGTCCTCCGAAGCGGAGTTCCGCGACCGGGCCGCCGAACTCCTCGGCCCGGACGGCGTCCACCCCTCGCCGCGCGGGTACGCCGAGCACGCGGAGCGGATGGTCCCGAGCCTGCTGGCCGCAGCGGCCCGCTTCTCCGGGCAGCCGGCCGGGCACCCCCGACCGGCGGCCCGCAACGCCGGGCAGCCGGCCGGGCACCCCCGACCGGCGGCCCGCAACGCCGGGCAGCCCGCCCGGCACCCCCAACAGGCCGCCGCGGCCCACGAGTCCACGGCAACCGGACACACCCCGGGCGGGTAGCCCTTTCCGGCTCAGCCCAGCGCGGCGCCGACGGCCTCCAGCGGAACCGACCGGGCCGCGGTGGCCGCCCGGACCAGGGCCTGCATCACCCGCAGGTCGTCGCCCTGTTCGGGGTGCCACTGCACGCCCAGCGTGAAGCCGACGCCCTCGACGGCCTCGACCGTGCCGTCCGGGGCGTACGCGCTGATCCGCAGGCCGTCGCCCAGGCGGTCGACGGCCTGGTGGTGGAAGGTCGGCACGGTCAGTTCGGTCTCCGGCAGCAGCCCGCCGAGCAGGGTACCGGGCACCGGGCGCACCAGGTGGGAGCCGTACGCGCCGGGGCTGCCGGTGTGCAGGTCCGGGTCGACCACGTCCGGCAGGTGCTGGACGAGCGTGCCGCCGCACACCACGTTCAGCAGTTGCATGCCGCGGCAGATGCCCAGCAGCGGCATGCCGGCGGCGAGGGCGGCCCGGGTCAGCGCGACCTCCCAGACGTCCCGTTCGCGGGCGTCCGCCTCCGTCCTGGGGTGCGGGGGCTGGCCGTAGTAGGCGGGGTCCATGTCGGGTCCGCCCGCGATGACGAGGGCGTCCAACCGGGCCAGTACCTCCGGGGCGCGCTCCGGGGCGTCGGGCGGCAGCAGGACGACCACGCCGCCGGAGTCCCGTACGTATGCGGTGTAACGTTCCGGCACCAGGGCCACCCGGCGGTCCCGCCAGTCGCTCCAACTCGCGTCCACCAGATAGGTGCTGACGCCGATGAAAGGTCTGCGATCCATGGCGCGCATTCTCCACCGGCGCCGCCTGACAACCGCTCAATCCGCCGTCCCGACGCGCCACACGCGCCCCGCACGGCGCAGGCGAACCCTTGCGCGCCCCCGGTGACGGCCGCCCCTCCCGGCCCCGGCGCCCCCCGCGCCCCGGGCTCCGGCCCGCGCCGCCCGCCGCGCCGGGGCCGTCCGCCCTCTTCCGTGGCGTCCCCGGCAGGCCGTACGGTTCCGCTGTGACCGCTTGATCTCGCAGAGTGATCGAGGAGGAGGGCCCAGCCATGCCCGAGAACGCGTCCCCGGTGAGCCGGCCGCCGCGTGCGCCGCTCACTCTGAACGAGCTGCGCACCCTGGTCGACGCCGGCGAGGTGCACACCGTCGCCCTGGCCTTCACCGACATGCAGGGCCGGCTCCAGGGCAAGCGCTTCGCCGCCCGCTTCTTCCTCGACGAGGTCGCCGAGCACGGCGCCGAGGCGTGCGACTACCTGCTCGCCGTCGATGTCGACCTCAACACCGTGGACGGCTACGCGCTCTCCTCCTGGGAGACCGGCTACGGCGACTTCGCCATGCGCCCCGACCTCGCCACCCTGCGGCTCACCCCCTGGCAGCCCGGCACCGCCCAGGTCACCGCCGACCTGACCCGGCACGGCGGCCGACCGGTCGACGCCGCCCCGCGCCAACTGCTGCGCCGCCAGGTCGAGCGGCTCGCCGAACACGGCCTGGCCGCCGACATCGGCACCGAACTGGAGTTCCTGGTCTTCCGGGACACCTACGAGTCGGCGTGGTCCGGCGGCTACCGCGGCCTCACCCCGGCCAACCAGTACAACGTCGACTACTCCCTCCTCGGCACCGCCCGGGTCGAACCGCTGCTCTCCCGGATCCGCCTGGAGATGGCCGGCGCCGGCCTGGTCGTGGAGTCCGCCAAGGGGGAGTGCAACCTCGGCCAGCACGAGATCGCCTTCCGCTACGCCGACGCCCTCACCACCTGCGACCAGCACAGCGTCTACAAGACCGGGGCCAAGGAGATCGCCGCCCAGCAGGGCTGCGCCCTCACCTTCATGGCCAAGTACGACGAGCGCGAGGGCAACAGCTGCCACATCCACCTCTCGCTGCGGGACGCCGTCGGCGCGCCGGCCTTCGCCCACCCCGACGGCCGGATGACCGACACCATGCGGCACTTCCTGGCCGGACAGCTCGCCGCGCTGCGCGAGTTCAGCGTGCTGTACGCGCCGAACATCAACTCCTACAAGCGCTACCGCCCCGGCTCGTTCGCCCCGACCGCGGTCGCCTGGGGCCGGGACAACCGCACCTGCGCCTACCGGGTGGTCGGCCGCGGGCCCAGCCTGCGGATGGAGAACCGGGTGCCCGGCGGGGACGTCAACCCGTACCTCGCGGTCGCCGGGATGATCGCCGCCGGACTGCATGGCATCCAGCAGAAGCTGGAGCTGCCCGCGCCCTGCCTCGGCAACGCGTACGCCGTCGACGAGTACGCCCGGGTGCCCTCCACGCTCCGTGAGGCGGCCGAGCTGTGGGCGGAGAGCGAACTCGCCCGGGAGGCCTTCGGCCCCGACGTCGTCGAGCACTACCTCACCACGGCCCGCGTCGAGCTGGCCGCCTTCGACAGCGCCGTCACCGACTGGGAGCGCTACCGCTCCTTCGAACGGATGTGAGCCGCCCCGTGACCGCCACCGGACGCCCCGCCGGAACCAGGACCGCAGGAACCACCGCCGCCGGAACCAGCACCGCCGGAGCCACCGCCGCCGGGCCCACCGCCTCCGAGGTCCTCGACCCGGCCACCGGCGAGCACCTCGCCACCGTCCCCGACACCACGCCCGAGCAACTCGACGCCGCCGTCCAGCGCGCCCTCAAGGCGCAGCAGGGCTGGGCGGCCCTGGCCCCCGGCGAGCGTGCCCGGCTGCTGCGCCGCTTCGCCGACCAGGTCGAGGTGCACCTCACCGAACTGGCCGCGCTGGAGACCGCGGAGGCCGGCCACACCGTCGGCAACGCCCGCTGGGAGGCCGGCAACGTCCGCGACCTGCTGGAGTACGCGGCCGGGGGAGTGGAGCGGCTGACCGGCCGGCAGATCCCGGTGGCCGGCGGGATCGACCTCACCTTCCAGGAGCCGGTCGGCGTGGTCGGGGTGATCGCGCCGTGGAACTTCCCGATGCCGATCGCCGCCTGGGGCTTCGCCCCCGCCCTCGCCGCCGGGAACGCCGTCCTGCTCAAGCCCGCCGAGGCCACCCCGCTGACCGCGCTGCGGCTGGCCGAACTCGCCCTGGCCGCCGGGCTGCCCGAGGGGCTGTTCCAGGTGGTGCCCGGCACCGGACCGGTCACCGGACGGGCCCTGGTGGACCACCCGGCCGTCCGGAAGGTCGTCTTCACCGGTTCCACCGCCACCGGCAAGGAGGTCGCCGCGCGCTGCGCCGCCGGCGCCAAACGGGTCACCCTCGAACTCGGCGGCAAGAGCCCCAACATCGTGTTCGCCGACGCCGACCTCGCCCGCGCCGCCGACCCGATGTCCTTCCTCGACAACAGCGGCCAGGACTGCTGTGCCCGCAGCCGCATCCTGGTCCAGCGCGAGGCGTACGAGGACTTCCTGGCGCTGCTGCTGCCGGCCGTCGAGGCCGTCCGCACCGGGCCCCCGACCGACCCGGAGGTGCAGCTCGGCCCGCTGATCTCGGCCGCGCAGGTCCGCCGGGTGGCCTCGTACGTCACCCCCGACCTGCCGGTGCTGGCCCGGGGCGGCGTCCCGGACGGACCGGGCTTCTGGTACCCGCCGACCGTCCTCGCGCCCACCGACCCCACCGTGCCGGCCGTCACCGAGGAGATCTTCGGCCCGGTCGCCGTGGTCCTGCCGTTCGAGGACGAGGCGGACGCGCTGCGGCTGGCCAACGCCACCCGCTACGGCCTCTCGGGCTCCATCTGGACCCGCGACCTGGGCCGGGCGCTGCGGCTGGCACGGGGCGTCGCGGCGGGCAACCTGTCCGTCAACTCGCACTCCTCGGTGCGCTACTGGACGCCCTTCGGGGGTTTCGGCGAGTCCGGCGTCGGCCGGGAGCTGGGGCCGGACGCGCTGGCGCACTTCACCGAGACCAAGAACGTCTTCATCCGCAGCGAGGAGTAGGAGTCCAGCGATGACCGAGAAGGACAGCGGCGCCCCGGTCTGCCGCCGCCTGGTCGGCCGGACGGCCGTGATCACCGGCGCGGGCAGCGGGATCGGCCTGGCCGCGGCCCGCCGCCTCGCCTCCGAGGGGGCGAAGGTGGTCTGCGCCGACATCGACGAGGGGGCGGGCAAGGCGGCGGCCGAGGAGGTCGGCGGCCTCTTCGTGCACACCGACGTCACCGACCCGTACATGGTCGAGGCGCTCTTCGACGAGGCGTACGAGACGTACGGCAGCGTGGACGTGGCGTTCAACAACGCGGGCATCTCGCCGCCGGAGGACGACTCGATCCTGACCACCGGGCTGGACGCCTGGCGCCGGGTGCAGGAGGTCAACCTGACCTCGGTGTACCTGTGCTGCAAGGCGGCGCTGCCCTACATGCGGCGGCACGGGCGCGGCTCGATCATCAACACCGCGAGCTTCGTGGCCCGGATGGGCGCGGCGACCTCGCAGATCTCCTACACCGCCTCCAAGGGCGGGGTGCTGGCGATGTCGCGGGAGCTGGGCGTGCAGTTCGCCCGGGAGGGGATCCGGGTGAACGCGCTGTCGCCGGGGCCGGTGGACACCCCGCTGCTGCGGGAGCTGTTCGCCAAGGACCCGGAGCGGGCGGCGCGCCGGCTGGTGCACATCCCGCTGGGGCGGTTCGCCCGGCCCGAGGAGATCGCGGCGGCGGTCGCCTTCCTGGCGAGCGATGACTCCTCGTTCATCACGGCGAGCGAGTTCCTGGTCGACGGCGGGATCGCCGGCGCGTACGTGACCCCGCTCTGACATCCTCCCCGGCCTAGAGGCCGGGGATTCCCGCCTGCTCCCACCGGATGGGTGGGGGCTTCGGGTGGGTTCCTGCTTCGCTGCGCTGTGCGGGCACGGATGCCCGTCTGACCTGCGCTCGACAGGCTGACACCGCCAGTCCGGCGGCCTTGGCGACGTTGAGCGCCGCGTTGACGTCCCGGTCGAGGACGGTCCCGCAGGCTCCGCAGGTCCATGTGCGCACGTGCAGGGGCTTGGGACCGTCCTTGACGCCGCACTGTGAGCACACCTGGGACGTCGGCTCGAAGCGGCCGATCCGGATGAGGGTGCGCCCGTACCGTGCGGCCTTGTACTCCAACATGGCCACGAACCGGGACCAGCCGGCGTCGTGCACCGACTTGGCCATGCTGGTGCGGGCGAGTGCCTTGACGGCCAGGTCTTCCACGACGATCGCTTGGTTGTCGCGGATCAGCCGGGTGGAGACCTGGTGGTGGAACTCGCGCCGCGCGTCCGCGACCCGCGCGTGTGCGCGGGCGACCCTGGTGCGGGCCTTGTCGCGGTTCTTCGATCCCCTGGCCTTGCGGCCGAGGGCCTGCTGCGCGCGCTTCAGCTTCTTCTCGGCGCGGCGCAGGAAGCGGGGACTGTCGATCTTCGTGCCGTCCGCCAGGACCGCGAAGTGCGTCAGCCCCAGGTCGGTGCCCGTCGCCGTGTCGGTGTCGGACATGCGGGCCAGGTCCGCGGCGGGGTCGGTCTCGACGACGAACGAGGCGAAGTACCGGCCAGCGCAGTCCTTGACCACGGTCACCGTGGACGGGCCGGACGGCAGGGTGCGGGACCACTTCACGCTGATCTCGCCGATCTTCGGCAGGGACAGCTTCCCGCCCGGCGTGATCTTCCACCGGGCGTTCGCGGTGAACCGCAGCGCCTGCCGGGTGTCCTTGCGCGACTTGAAGCGCGGTACGCCCGTGCGGGGGCGCTTCCCCTTGAGGCCCTCGAAGAAGTTCCGGTACGCGGTGTCCAGGTCCCGCAGGGCCTGCTGCAGCACGACGGCCGACACCTCGCCGAGCCACGCCCGCTGCGGGGTCTTCTTCGCCTCGGTGATCAGCGCCTTCGACAGGTCGCCCGTCTTCGGGAACGGCAGCCCGGCGGCGCGGGCGTTCTCGCGGGCGCGCAACGCGTCGTTGTACACCGTCCGCGCACACCCGAACGCCCGCGCCAGCAACGCGCGCTGACCTGTCGTCGGGTAGACGCGGAAGGAGTACCTGAGCTGCACGAAGTCACCGTACATGCTGATTCGTGATTGAGTATCAGAACTGGTGCGCAGCAGGCGCTGTGCGTTAGCCCTGCATGCTCATTTGGCTCTTTGTGACCAAGTGCCGGCACAAGGTGTTCGCCGACCGGCACCTGACCCGACTCGAAGAGATCATGCGGAGCGTCTGCGCCGACTTCGAGGTCGAGCTGGTCGAGTTCAACGGCGAGAACAACCACGTCCACCTGCTCGTGAACCTCCCGCCCAAGGTCGCCCTGTCCAAGCTGGTCAACAGCCTCAAGGGCGTCAGTTCCCGCCGCATGCGCCAGGAGTTCCCCGACCTGGTCGAGCACTACTGGCGGGCACAGCGCCTCTGGTCCGGCTCGTACTTCGCCGGCTCCGTCGGCGGCGCACCCCTGTCGGCGGTCCGCCAGTACATCGAGCAGCAGAACCACCCGACCTGAACGCCTGCGGTGGGCGCCGTCCACCGTGCGGGAGGGTGCCCACCGCCGACGTCAGAACAGGGCTCAGAACCGCTTCACCACCGGGCTGAAGCCCGGTGCACTGCGATTAGTCCCGGTAGCCGGACCGCCCCGGGCACTCCCCCGGGCTCCCCCCGCGCAGACCCGCGCAGACCCGCGCAGCCCCAGGCGGACCCGAGCAGCCGGGCGCGGGCAACCCCCGGCACCCCGCCGGGGGTGTCGGCGTGCCCGGCCCCGGGTTCTCGGGGAAGGTGTGAGGGAGCCCCGACCGCCCACCCGAGACCCGGGAGTCCCCGATGCCCATCGCCAGCGTCAACCCCGCGACCGGCGAGACCCTGCAGACCTTCGAGCCCCTGGACGCCGCCGGCATCGAGCAGAGGCTCGCCCGCGCCGAGGCCGCCTTCCGCGAGTACCGCACCACCTCCTTCCGCCACCGGGCCGCACTGCTGCACAAGGCCGCCGACCTGCTGGACGGGGACCTGGAGCAGATCGCCCGCACCATGACGGAGGAGATGGGCAAGCCGATCACCGCCGCCCGCGCCGAGGCCGCCAAGTGCGCCAAGGCGATGCGCTGGTACGCCGACAACGCCGCCGGGCTGCTCGCGGACGAGCACCCGGCGGCGGCCGACGTCGCGGACTCGGGCGCCGCCCGTGCCTTCGTCCGCTACCGGCCGCTGGGCGCGGTGCTGGCGGTGATGCCGTGGAACTTCCCGTTCTGGCAGGTCGTCCGCTTCGCCGCGCCCGCGCTGATGGCGGGCAACGTCGGCCTGCTCAAGCACGCGTCCAACGTGCCGCGGACGGCCGTGGCGCTGGAGGAGCTGTTCCGGCGGGCGGGCTACCCGGAGGGGTGCTTCCAGACCCTGCTGATCGGTTCGGCCGAGGTGGACGGCGTGATCCGCGACCGCCGGGTGGCCGCGGTGACGCTGACCGGCAGCGAGCCGGCCGGACGGGCGGTCGCGGCCACCGCCGCCGACGAGGTCAAGAAGGCGGTGCTGGAACTGGGCGGCAGCGACCCGTACGTGGTGCTGCCGAGCGCCGATCTGGACGCCGCCGTGAAGACGGCCGTCCGGGCCCGGGCGCAGAACAACGGCCAGTCCTGCATCGCGGCGAAGCGCTTCATCGTCCACACCGACGTCTACCGGCGGTTCACCGAGGCCTTCAGCGAGGCGATGGGGGCGCTCAGGATCGGCGATCCGATGGACGAGGCGACCGAGGTCGGCCCGCTGGCCAGCAGCCAGGGGCGGACGGACCTGGAGGAGCTGGTCGAGGACGCCCGGGCGCACGGGGCGCGGGTGGAGTGCGGGGGCCGGCGCCCGGAGGCGCACCCGGACGGCTGGTTCTACGAGCCGACCGTGCTGACCGGCATCACCCCGGCGATGCGCATCCACCTGGAGGAGACCTTCGGGCCGGTCGCCACCGTCTACGAGGTGGCCGACCTGGACGAGGCGGTGGCCCTGGCCAACGAAACCCCGTTCGGGCTGAGCTCCAACGTGTGGACCAACGACCCGGCGGAGCAGGAGCGCTTCGTCCAGGACATCGAGGCGGGCGGGCTGTTCTTCAACGGCATGACGGCCTCCCACCCGGCGCTGCCGTTCGGCGGGGTGAAGCGCTCCGGCTTCGGACGGGAGCTCTCCGGGCACGGCATCAAGGAGTTCTGCAACATCACCACGGTCTGGCTCGGGCAGCCGCAGTCCTGACCCCTGCCCGCGGCGCCGGCGCTCCCCCCCCCCCCCGGCGTACAGCTTCCGACACCGGCGTACAGCTTCCGACA
>NZ_JBSGXP010000175.1:0-17692 GCF_053610105.1 Kitasatospora sp. NPDC054939
CGGCCTCACCAAGTAACACCCCCGGGATACACCCCATCGGGAGCCGCCCCGCACACCCACCGGACCGTGCCCCCACCAGGGCACGGTCCAACGGCATATCCCGACCCTGCGCCCGACCGGCCATGATCCACCGCCCTGGCTGCATACGGGTGAATCCGTCCACTCAACGGGTCCGGCCGCACCTATGATCCACTTCCGTGACGGAGAGTCGAAGCAGCAGAGCGTTATGTGACCGCACCGAGGTGTCCGTCCTCGGCGCCGGCCCGGCCGGGCTGGTGCTCGCGAACCTGCTGCACGCGAGCGGGGTGGACTGCGTCGTCCTGGAGCGGGCCACCCGGGCACAGGTCCTGGCCCGGTCGCGGGCCGGCTTCCTCGCGGCCAACACCGTACGGATCCTGGACCGGCACGGCCTGGCCGAGGGCCTGCACCGGCGCGGCCGGGAGCACTCGACCTGCGAGTTCCGCACCGAGGACGGCCGGTTCCGCCTGGACTACGCCCAGTTGGGCCGCGGCGAGCGGCACACCGTCTACCCGCAGCACGAGCTGGTGACGGATCTGCTCACCCACTACCTGGAGGCCGGCGGCCGGATCCGGTTCGAGACCGAGGCGCTGGCCGTGCACGGCGCGGACGGCGAACGGCCCACCGTCACCGTCCGCGAGCCCGACGGCCGGCCCGGCCGCTGGCAGGCCCGGTACGTCGCCGGGTGCGACGGCCGGCACGGCGCCGCCCGGGGCTCGCTCCCGCCCGGCTCCGTCCGCCGCCACCACCACGACCACGGCGTCTCCTGGCTCGGTGTGCTCGCCGGGGCACCCCCGAGCCTGGACGCCGTCGGCTACGCGGTGCACGGGCGCGGCTTCGCGGGGCACATGGCCCGGACGGCCGAAGTCACCCGCTACTACCTGCAGTTCGAGCGCGGCAGCACCCCCGACGGCTGGTCCGAGGACCGGATCTGGGACGAGCTGGCCCTGCGGCTGCGCGCCGCCGAGTACGGCCCGCTGCGCCGGGGCCGGATCCTCCACCGCGCCCAGGTCGCGCTGGAGTCCGACGTGCTCGAACCCCTGCGCCACGGCTCCCTGTTCCTCGCCGGCGACGCCGCGAGCCTGCTCAGCCCGTCCGCGGCCAAGGGCGCCAACCTCGCGGTGCTGGAAGCCGAGTTGCTCGCCCGCGCCCTGATCGACGACCTCCGCCACGGCGCCCCCGACGGGCTCGCCCGCTACTCGGCGCAGTGCCTGGCCCACATCTGGCGCGCCCAGGACTTCTCCCGGTGGATGGTCCGGCTGCTGCACGCGGCTCCCGGCCCGGACGGCGAGTCGCGGTTCCACGACGCGCTGCGCCGCTCCCGCCTCGAATCGCTGCGCACCTCGCGCAGGTGCCAGGACTGGTTCGCCGAGAACTACGTCGGCGTCTGACCACCGCGCCGGCGCCGGACCACCCGGGCTCCCCCGGGCCACGGAACTCCCCCAGCCCCCTCCCCCAGCCCCCTTCGCCCCCTTCGCCCCCTTCCCGATCACCGGAACGAGGATGCTCCGCCATGCCCACGGCCACCCCCACCCCCACCGACGCCCTCCGTTTACGCGAGACCGTCGACTTCGTCCGCGAGCAGGACGACACCACCCTGCTCTCCCTCCTGCTGCCCGGCCTGGGCGCACCGGAACTGCGCGCGCTGGCGGACCGCTGCCGCTTCTCGCACGCCGCCCGGCTCGTCTTCCCGTCCTCGCCGCAGGAATTGCGCACCTCGCTGGCCGACTGCGGGCTCGACGCGGACGTGGCGCCGCAGCCCAGCGTGGTCGTCCGGCAGCGGCTGGCCTCGCGGCACCGGCGCGACGCCGCCGAACTGGACGTCCGGATCCTGCGCCCGCCGGTGGCCGGGCCGGACGGCGAGCGCCGGACGGTCGAGGTGTTCGCCCTGACCGTGCCGCCGGGTTCGGAACTCACCGCGATCGCCGAGCACGAACGCGCCCGGGACCACGAGGCCCATCTCGCCTTCGAGGTCGAACACCCCGACCCGCTGGTCCTGCACGGCCTGCGCGCGGTCCTGGTACGACACGGCGCGGCCCCCGACGGCGGCGGCTACAACCCGCACGAGGACGGCACGGTCTTCTACTTCACCGCGCCCGCCGAGTCGAAGGCCGGCTACCGGCGGGTGGAGCTCTACGTACCCGGCGAGCACCGGGACGTCCTGGCCGCCCACCTGGACGAGCACCGGATGCGCCGGCCCGCCGAAACGGTCCTGCGCCTGCTGACCGGCGCCTGGACCACCCAGGCCCTGACGGTCTTCGCCGAACTGCGGATCCCCGACGCCATGGGCACGGACGCCCCCACCGGCACCGACGCGCTGGCGCAGGCGGTCGGCGCCGACCCGGAGAGCCTCGCCGCGCTGCTGCGCCACCTCGCGATGCTCGGCCTGGTGGCGACCGACCGGCGCGGCCACCGGCTGACCCCCTCCGGAGCACTGCTGCGCGCGGACACCCCGCACTCGCTGCGACCCCTCGCCCTGCTGTACGGCGGGCCGTTCTACCGCTCCTTCGGCGGCCTGGCGCACACCGTCCGGACCGGGGAGGTCGCCTTCGACCGCCTCTTCGGCGAGAACCACTTCGACCACTTCGCCCGCGACCCCGAACTCGCCGACCTGTTCGACCGGTCGATGGCCGCCGCCTCGCGCATGTTCGAGCCGCTCACCGTGCACCCGGTGGTGACCGCCGCCGCCCGGGTGCCCGGTCCCCGGACGGTCGTCGACGTCGCGGGCGGCAACGGCGAACTGCTCGGCCGGATCCTGGCCGCGCACCCGGGACTCGACGGCGTCCTGCTCGAACGCCCGCACGCCGTCGAGGCCGCCCGCCGCTCCTTCGACGCCGCCGGCCTGGGCGACCGGTGCGCCTACCTGGCGGGCGACTTCGCCGACGTACCGCCGGGCGGCGACGTCTACATCCTCTCCCGGGTGCTGCACGACTGGGACGACGAGCGGTGCCGGGAGATCCTGCGCCACTGCGCCCGCGCGATGCCGGCCCGGGCCGACCTGCTCATCGTCGAGCGCCTGCTGCCCGCCGACGACTCGCCCTCGCTGGCCACCGCGTGGGACCTCCACATGCGGTGCAACGTGGGCGGGCGCGAGCGCACGGCCGACCACTACGCCCGGCTGCTCGCCGATGCCGGGCTCACGCTGGTCGGCCACGCCCCGCTGCCGCTGGAGGGCCGTGTCCTGCACGCCCGCCGGGCCGACCCCGCGGACGGGTAGCCGGCACCCCGCCCCGGCCGACCGGCACCGCCCGGGCCGTTCCCACCCCGGGCCGTCCCCACGCGGCCCGTCCCCGCCCCGGTCAGCCCTCCGGGCCGGCGCCGATCGACCGGCACCGGCCCGGGAGGGCCCCGCTACTGGCGCGCCCCGATGACGTCCGCCGGGCGTCCGGACAGCGCCAGCCGCCCCGGGAGCAGCGTCGCCACCGCGGTGAGGCCGGCCGCGAAGGCCAGCACCCCGAGGTACGTCCACGGGTCGATCCGGGGCGCCGCGGCCCCGGTCATGCCGAGGCTGAACGCGGTCAGGACCGCGAGCGCGACGGCGGTGCCGATCGTCGCGGCGACCAGGAGGACCAGGGCCGCCTCGATCCGCAGCACGCCCATCACCTGCCGGCGGGTGGTCCCGACCAGCCGGAGCAGGGCGAACTCGCGCCGCCGTTCGGACACCGACACGGCGAGCGTGTTCACCACGGCGATCGCGGTGAAGGCCAGCACGAGGCCCATCGCGACGTAGTTGACCTCCGCGTTGGACCGCTGGACCTCCGCCCGGAGGTCCGCGACCTGGTCGCGGTCCAGCACGCCGACGCCGGGCAGGCCGCCGACGGCCCGCTGCAGCTCGGCCCGGCCGGCCGCGCCGTCGCCCGCGGTGCGGACCAGCAGGGCGGCCGACAGCGGGTTGTCGACGTACGGCGCGACCACGGCCCGGCTCATCGTCAGGTCCCCGAAGCCGAGGCCGCGCCGGTAGACGGCGACCACGTCCAGTTCGACCGGCGTGCCGTCGCCGAGGGTCAGCGCCAGCCGGTCGCCCGGCCGCTTCCCGAGGTCCGCCGCCGCCACCTCGCTGAGCGCCAGGCTGCGTGCACCGAAGCCGTCCAGGGTGCCGGCGGTGACGTCCGGGTCCCAGGTGCGGGTGAGGCCCTCGGGGGTCACACCCTGGGCGGGGTACTTCGCCAGGTCCACCCGGACCGAGGTCCGGACGACCTCGGTCACCGTCGTGACGCCGGGGACGGCGCGCAGCCGTTCGGCGGCCTCCTCGGGCACCCCGGGGCCGGCCGAGGCGACCACCCAGTCCGCCGTGCTGCCGTCCCGGGCCTGGGCGGTGGCCGCCGCGCCGAGGGTGGTCGGGACGAACAGCACGGTGCAGGCCATGGCGATCAGGAGGGTCAGCGGGGTGACGGCGGCGGCCACCCGGGTGGCGTTGGCCCGGGTGTTGGCCGCGGCGAGGTGGCCGCCGACCGGGGAGAGCCGCAGTGGCAGCGTGAGCACGGCGGTCGCGGTCCGGGCGATCGTCGGGCCGAGCAGTGCGACCGCCACCGCGAGGACCACGACGGCCAGGAAGGTCACCGGGGTCGAGGCGGGCTCGGAGTGCAGCGTGGAGAGGACCGCGACCAGGACGGCCCCGCCGAGCAGCAGGACGACCCCTGCGGCGAGCCGGCCGCGGGCGGTGCCGGGCCGCTCGACGGCGGCCTCGCGCAGGGCCTCGGCCGGCCGGATCCGCGCGGTGCGGCGCACCGCGATCCGGGCCGCCGCCCAGCCGCCGAGCAGTGCGGCCCCCGTGGCCGCGAGGAACGGCGCGACGCCGTAGGTCAGCCGGAGGGTTTCCGGGACGGCCCCGAAGCCGACGAACCGCCGGTACAGCCAGTGCGCGACCGGCAGGCCCGCGAACGCCCCGGGCACCCCGGCGAGCAGCCCCACCAGGAGGGCCTCGCGGCCGATCAGCCGCCGGATCTGCCGGGGTGTCGCGGCGATCACGCGCAGCAGGGCGAGTTCGCGGTAGCGCTGTTGGACGGTCAGGGCGAAGGTCCCGGTCACCACCAGGATCGCGACGAGCAGCGAGGTGCCGCCGATCGCACCGCCCAGCGAGACCAGCTTGATCCGGGCCCTGGACGCGTCCGCGAACTCGACCGGGCCGCGCTCGCCGCCGGTGGCCACCCGGGCGGTGGTCCCGGCGAGTGCCGCGCGCACCCGGGCGGCGAGGTCGGCGGTGGTGACGCCCGTCTCGGGGAGGACGCCGACGGCCGCGACCAGACCGGGGCGGGCGGCGAGCCGTTCGGCCTCGGCGTCGGCGAAGAACAGCGTGGTCTGCTGCCCGAGGTCGCCGCCGGCCGGCGCGGCGATGCCGCTCACCCGGTAGGTGCGCGGGGAGCCGGTCGACTGGACGGTCAGCTCGGCCCCGGGCCGCAGTCCGGCGCGGCCGGCGAGTTCCCGGTCGACGACGACCTCGTCGGCGCCGGCCGGGGCCGCGCCCGCGACCAGCGCGAACGGGGTGAGCGGGGCGGAGGTCCAGGCGTGTCCGTACGAGGGCCGGCCGTCGACGCCGGGGAGCACCCGCCCCTGCGGGGTCACCGCGTGCGCGGGGAAGGTGAGTTCGGGGAGCGCGGCCCGTACCCCGGGCAGCGCGGCGAGCCGGTCCGCGGTGGCGGCGGGCAGCCAGGCGCGTTCGGCGAGCGGCTTCTCCTTGTGCTTGCTCTTGGTCTTCCCGCCCTTGTCCGTGACGGTGACCCGGTGGACGTTCGGGTCGCCGCCGACGACCACCGGCGCCCCGGCGTACCGCTCGGTGCCGATGGTGCCCCGCAGGCCGGTCTCCAGCAGGATGCCGCAGGCCGTGACGAGCGCGGCGGCGCAGAACAGGGCGAGGAAGGCCCCCGCGAAGGCGCCCCGCCGGGCGCGCAGGGTCTGCAGCGCGTAGCCGAGCATCAGGCCCACGCTCCCAGGTGGGTCATCCGGTCCGCGACCCGGTCGGCGGTCGGCGCCTGCATGCGGTCCGCGATCCGGCCGTCGGCGAGGAAGAGCACGGTGTCGGCGAAGGAGGCGGCGACCGGGTCGTGGGTGACCATGACCACCGTCCGGCCGGCCTCGTCCACGCAGGAGCGCAGCAGGGTGAGCACCTCCTTGGCGGTCACCGTGTCCAGGGCGCCGGTGGGTTCGTCGCCGAAGACGACGTCGGGGCGGGTGACCAGGGCGCGGGCGATCGCCACCCGCTGCTGCTGGCCGCCGGACAGTTCGGCGGGGCGGTGTCCGGCGCGGCCGGCCAGGCCGACCCGCCCGAGGATCTCCTCCAGCCAGGCCGGGTCGAGGCGCTCGCCGGCCAGCCGCAGCGGCAGCTCGATGTTCTGGCGCACCGACAGGGCGGGGATCAGGTTGAACGCCTGGAAGACGAAGCCGATCCGGCGGCGGCGCAGGGCGGTCAGCCGGGTCTCGTCCAGGCCGGCGAGTTCGGTGCCGCCGAGGGTGACGGAGCCGCGGGTCGGGGCGTCCAGGCCGGCGGCGCAGTGCAGGAAGGTCGACTTGCCGGATCCGGAGGGGCCCATGACGGCGGTGAACGAGCCGTGGTCGATGTCGACGGAGACGCCGTCGAGGGCCCGGACGGCCCGGGCGCCCCGGCCGTACTCCTTCACGACGCCGTCCAGGCGCAGCGCGGGGTGGCCCGGGGTGTGCGCGCCGTCCGGTCGGCGGTTGTCGGTGGCGGTGCTCATGCCCGTACCGCCGTACGGGGCGCGGGGGTTCCGGGCACGGGGGTTCCGGGCGGGGTGGTTCGGGGCGGGGCGGGGGTGTACGCGGTTGCGCCGGTCCTGGGTGTCATCGCAATCTCCACAACGTCGCGGTTCGACTCTGCGACGACGCTAGGGAGCGGCGTTATCGGGTCCGTATCGCGCGGTTAAACCGCGGCTTCCCGTTCCCCCGGGCCGATCGCGTCCGCCGGGTCCAGCGGGGCACGGTCCGGCGCCGCGCGGTCCAGCGCCGCGCGGTCCAGCGCCGCGCGGTCCAGCGCCGCGCGGGCCTTCGCCTCCCAGGGCGGGGAGCCGATGCCGAGGAACAGGTCGAGCGCGGTGGCCAGGTGCGCCCGCCCGTCGGCCACCCGGCCGTCCGCGCAGCGGAGTTCGCCGAGGGCCAGCCGGATCTGGGCCTCGACCATCGGGCTTCCGGTACGGCGGGCGGTCTCCAGGGCCTCCAGCAGGGTCTGCTCGGCCGGTTCGACCGCACCGGCCCGGAGGCGGGTCTCGGCGAGGCCCAGCAGCGTGTACGAGAGTCCGAGCAGGTCGCAGTTCTCCCGGACGATCTCCAGGGCCCGGGTGAACTCGATCTCGGCGGTCTCCAGGTGGCCGAGATCGAGATGGGCGCCGGCCAGCCGGTGCCGGGCCTGGGCCAGGTTGCGGCGCAGTCCGCCGAGTCCCTCGCAGACCCGGACGGCCTGCCGGGCGAGGTCGACCGCCTCCTCCGGCCGTCCCTGGTCCACGGCGCACTGCGCCAGGCTCTGCAGGGCGTAGGCCTCGCTGGAACGGTCACCGACCGCCCGGAGCGCCGGGAGGGCCTCCCGCAGCCGCTGCTCGGCGCGCCCGTACGCGCCCCGGATGCGGTCGACCAGGGCGAGGCCGTTGAAGGTGAGCGCCCGGCCGAAGGCGTCGCCCTCGGACTCGAACAGCTCCACCGCGCGCAGGTAGTGGCGGTTCGCCTCGTCGAGCCGGCGCAGCCGCAGGTTCGCCGAGCCGAGCTCGATCTCCATCGCCGCCTCGCCGCGCACACTGCCGGCGGCGCGGGCCGCCGCCAGGGCGGTCGCGCTGCACCGCTGCCAGTCCTCCAGGTAGCTGCGCGCGGTGAAGAGCGTCTCCATCGAGGCCGCCAGTTCCCACGACACCTCGCCCAGGCCCATCCGGGCCGTCTGCTCCACGGCGGCGACCAGCGAGAGCCGCTCCGCCTCGAACCACTGCAGCGGGACGGCCAACAGCTCGTCCAGCAGCGCGGGTTCGAGGTCGCGGCGCGGGGTGGTCCCGCGGATGGTGGCGAAGTCGCCGCCGTACTCGCGGTGCCGGACCCGGTCGGCGATGCCCAGGAAGGTGCGGAAGTAGCGTGTGCAGGCGGCGACCCGCTCCTCCTCGGGCTCCTCCGCGCGGGCCAGCTCGGCCGCGTACAGCCGCACCAGGTCGTGGAAGCGGTAGCGCAGCTGGCCGGTGCCGTCGACGCCGACGACCTGGAGGAACTGGGTGTCCACCAGGTGTTCCACAAGCCGCTCCGCCTCCGGCACGCCGGTGTCCAGCAGCGCGGCGCCGGCCCACGCGGTGAAGTCGGGGGCGTCGAGCAGCCCGAGCAGCCGGTAGAGCCGGGCGGCGTCCGGGGGCAGGTAGCGGTAGCTGAGTGCGAAGCTGGCCCGGACCTGCGCCTCGCCCTGGCTCAACTCGTCCAGCCGGCGCCGCTCGTCGCCGAGGCGGCCGGCCAGGTGCCGGACCGTCCAGTGCGGTTTGGACGCCAGGCGGGCGGCGGCGATCCGCAGGGCGAGCGGCAGCCGGTCGCACAGCCGGGCCAGGTGCGCCGCGTCCTCGGGCGCCTCCAGCAGGCGGGCCCGGCCGACGATCCGTTCCAGCAGTTCGACGGACTCCTCCTGGGGCAGCAGCCCGAGCCGGACCCGGGCCGACTGCGGCCAGGCCACCAGCCCCTCCAGCTGGTCCCGGCTGGTGACCAGGACGGTGCAACCGCCGCCGCCCGGCAGCAGGGGCCGCAGCTGCGCGACGGTCCGGACGTTGTCGAGGACCAGCAGGACCCGTCGGCCGGTCAGCACGCTGCGGTAGAGGGCGATGCGCTCCTCCGTCCCGCTCGGGACGGCGTCGCCCTCCACGCCGAGGGAGCGCAGGAACCGGCCTAGGACCTCGTCGGCCGCGGTCGGTGCGTGCTGCTCGTCGTAGCCGCGCAGGTCGGCGAAGAGCGTGCCGTCCGGGAAGCGGTCCCGCATCCGGTGGGCCCAGCGGACGGCGAGGCCGGTCTTGCCCACTCCGGCGACGCCGGTGACCAGGCCCACGGTCGGCGCGGGCGCCGCGCCGTCCTGCTCCGCCACCAGCGTGTCGAGGGCGGCGAGTTCGTCGGAGCGGCCGGCCCAGCCGGGGACGTCCGGCGGCAGTTCGGAGGGCACCGGCACACCGGGCGCCGCCGTCCGCCGCGGCGGCTCCCGGTCGGGTCCGGCCGCCGGGGCGGGGCCTGCCGCAGCGGCGGGGCGCACGGGTTGCGACGTCGCCGCCTCCGGGAGCAGGGCCGGGTCGTCGCGCAGGATCGCCTCGTTCAACGCCCGCAGTTCGGGGCCGGGTTGGACGCCGAGTTCGTCGATGAACCGGCGGCGGGCCTCCCGGAAGCCCGCCATCGCCTCGGCGCGCCGGCCGGAGCGGTACTGCGCGAGGATCAGGTGGTGGCGGGTCCGTTCGCGCAGCGGGTGCTCGCGGACCCGCACCGCCAGTTCGGGCAGCAGCTGCCGGTGCCGGCCGAGCGCGAGCCGGACGTCGGTCAGCGCCTCCTGCACGGTGAGCCGCACCTCCTCCCAGCGGGCCGCCTCGACCTCCACCCGCTGGCCGCGGACCCCGGCGAGGGCCGGGCCCCGCCAGAGCGCGAGCGCCTCGGCGTAGGCGTGCTCCGCGTCCGCGGTGCGGCCCTCGCGGACGGCGGCCTCCGCGTCGGCGACCCGGGCGGTGAAGACGGCGCTGTCGAGGATGTGTCCGTCGAGCTGCAGCCGGTAGCCGGGGTGGACGGTGGCGATGACCTCCTCGTCCACGCCCTCGCGGCCGAGTGCCTTGCGCAGCGCGGCGACGACGATGGCGACCTGGGTGCGCGCACTGCCGGGCGGGTTGCCGTTCCAGATGACGTCGACCAGGGTGTCGGTCGCCACCACGCGTCCGGGCTCCAGGAGCAGGACGGCCAGGACCGTACGCTGGCGGGCCCCCGCGATCGCCACGGCTCTGCTGCCGGCCGTGACCGACAGCGGCCCGAGTATTCCGAAGCCCAGTGGCTCGCCCATGTGTTCTCCCCCGTCGCCGGCGACGGCCCGCCGGCATGATCACTGTAGCGACCCGCCGCCCGGACCAGGCCGGGAGTCCGCGGGGCGGACCGCGGGACGGCACCGGTGCCGAGGGGTCCGCGGACGGGCCGGGAGCGTCGGGTGGCCGGCCCCCACGGCCGCCGATCACCCGCAGGACCGTTCCCCGGTGGCCCGCCGTGGCGTAGCGTGGCCGGATGGCTACGAACGCGTCATCCCGGCACGACGTCGTGATCGTCGGCGGCGGGCACAACGGGCTGGTCGCCGCGGCGTACCTCGCCCGGGCCGGCCTCCGGGTGCTCGTCCTCGAACGGCTGCCGCAGGTCGGCGGGGCGGCGGTGTCGACCCGGGTCTTCGACGGGGTCGACGCCCGGCTGTCGCGCTACTCGTACCTGGTGAGCCTGCTGCCCCGCACGGTGGTGCGGGACCTCGGCCTGCGCCTCGAACTGCGCCGCCGCCGGATCTCCTCCTACACCCCCGCCGTCCGGGACGGGAGGCCCACCGGCCTGCTGGTGGACGCCGCCGACCCCGCGCGCACCCGCGCGTCGTTCCGGGCCCTGACCGGCGCGGACCGCGAGTGGGAGGCCTGGCAGCGCTTCTACGGGACGACCGCCCGGCTCGCCGAACGGGTCTTCCCCACCCTCACCGAACCGCTGCCCACCCGCACCGCGCTGCGCCGACGGATCGCGGACGACGCCGCCTGGGAGGCGTTCTTCGAACGGCCGCTCGGCGAGACCGTCGAACGGACCTTCACCGACGACCTGGTCCGCGGGGTCGTGCTGACGGACGCCCTGATCGGCACCTTCAGCCACGCCCACGACCCCTCCCTCCGGCAGAACCGCTGCTTCCTCTACCACGTGATCGGCAACGGCACCGGCGACTGGGACGTCCCGGTCGGCGGCATGGGCGCGCTGACCGCCGCCCTGGCCGGGGCCGCCACCGCGGCCGGCGCGGAGATCCGCACCGACTGCGAGGTCACCGCCGTCGCCACCGACGGCACCGGGGCGCCCGAGGTGACGTACCGCCACCGGGACGGCGAGGCGACGGCGGTGGGCCGCCGGGTCCTGGTGAACGCCGCCCCGGCCGTCCTGGACCGGCTGCTCGGCGAGCCGCCCGGGCCGGGACCGGCACCGGAGGGCGCCCAGCTCAAGGTCAACATGGTGCTGCGCCGCCTGCCGCGGCTCCGGGACACCGCGGTCGACCCAAGGGACGCCTTCGCCGGGACCTTCCACATCGCCGAGGGCTACCGGCAGTTGGAGACCGCGTACGCCGAGGCGCAGGCCGGCCGGGTGCCCACCGCGCCGCCGTCCGAGATCTACTGCCATACCCTGACCGACCCGTCCATCCTCGGTCCGGAGGCGGTCCGGCAGGGCTACCAGACCCTCACCCTGTTCGGCCTGCACATGCCCGCCCGGCTGTTCACCGACCCGAGCGCCCGGGACCGCGCCCTGACCGCGAGCCTCGCCCGGCTCGACGCCGTCCTCGCCGAACCGATCGCCGACTGCCTCGCCACCGACGCCGCCGGCCGCCCCTGCGTGGAGGCCAGGACCCCGCTGGACCTGGAGCGGGAGATCGGCCTCCCCGGCGGCCACATCTTCCACCGGGACCTCGCCTTCCCCTTCGCCGCCGACGAACCGGTCGGCCCCGCCGCCCGCTGGGGCGTCGCCACCGCCCACCCGGACGTCCTCCTCTGCGGCGCCGGAGCCGTCCGCGGCGGCGGCGTCAGCGGCATCCCCGGCCACAACGCCGCCCGCGCGGTCCTGGAGGAACTGAAGCCGTAGCGCCCACCGTCCGTCCGAACCCGCTGCCGCGCTGCTCCGGCCCGCTGCCCCGTGCCCGGCGGGGCGGGGCGGGGCGGACCACGGCCGTGACCGCGGCCCGGCCCGCCGGGCCGACGCGACGCCGGCTACCGGAACAGGCGGTCGGCGCCGGTGGCCATGCGGTGCGTCCCGCCGTGCCGGTTCACCCAGTCGCGGACCAGGGCGACGGCGTTGCGGCACTGCCAGCTGTTGTCGTACTCGCGCACGCCGGTGAACGCGCCGTAGCCCGCGATGATGCCGTCCACCCGCCCGTCGCCCAGCAGCTTGTCGACGTACCAGGGGTCGTTGTACGTGGTCGTCCAGGAGAAGGTCGCCGCGAGCCGGCCGGCGTCCCGGTCCGCCGCACCCTTCCTCAGCTCAGCACACGTGTTGTAGCCGGCCTCCGTGCAGTTGCCGAACCCCTTGGTGATGTCGCTGTCGCCGTAGTCCATCACCCGGCGCCCCGCCGGGAACCCGGAACCGGACCGGTTGAAGGCGTTGGTGACCTGGTCGCGGGTCCCGGTCGTGGTGATGCCCTCCAGGGGGCCGAGCCGGCCCTCCAGGCTCTTCCAGCCCCGGCCGCCGACGTCCGGCGTGCTGCCGCCGTGGTACTCGTAGAAGCCGTACAGCACCTGGATCCCGGCGGCCGTCAGCCGCTGCGCCCTGTCGCGCAGTCCGGCGACGCTGCAGGTGCGGTTCGGCTGCTCCCCGCAGTAGTTCGGGTCCTTGATGTCCAGCCAGACCAGCGCCAGCCGGCGACCTGCGTCGGCGCGGGCGACGATGCGGTCGACCATGGCGTCGAAGCCGGGGCCCAGCCGGTTGTCGCCGGCCGAGGAGCAGTCGTGCCAGGCGCGCCACTCGTTCGGGTTCCACCAGGCGCAGACGTCGATCTCGATGCTGTTGGCGCCGTGGTCGAGCGCGGCGTCCACGCCTTCCGGGGTGTTGACCCGGTGCGCGATCGCGTAGATCGGGTGCCGCTGGTCGGCCGCCGCCGCTGCCGCCGGGGTCACACCGACCGCGGTGGCGCCGACGAGCGCGCACAGGGCCGCGATCAGCGCCGGTATCGTCCGCGCCCGCCGGTGGGCGGCGCGCCTGAGGTGTGTGGTCAAGAAGCACACTCCTTCATGTCGGTGTCCAGTCAAACGGGACCACGGAGTCGATCGGTCGTGCCCAGTCTGTCCCGCCCGGGGCGGGGCGCGCGAGGCACTCGGTCGAATCTCGGCCACCTGCCGTTCGCCCCCGACCGGTTGACGGCTGACGGAACGAAGGGCGCGGGCGGCCGCTGGGCGCACGGCTCCTGCCCGCTACCACCTCGGGCCTGCGGCGGCGTACAGCAGGGTGCCGGTCACCAGCAGGGCCCACGCCGTCCCGGTGGACGCCGCCGTCCCGGGCGAAGCGATCAGCCAGTGGAGCACCTCTCCCGTGGTGCCGCCCGGCATCGGGACGAGGAGGACGAGCGCGAGCCAGCCGGTCGGCAGGGTCCACGCGAAGTGCGCCCCGAACAGCGCCGCCCCGAGCGCGGCCAGGCCGACCAGGCCCGCGGCGTCCCGCACGACGAGCTCCGCGGGCGCGAGCCGCGTCCCTCCCCCCTGCGCCGCCAGCAGCGCCGCACCGGCGGACGCCCCGACCAGCAGCACGTGCGCCGCCCGCCGGGGAGCCCACCGGATCGCGGCCGTCCGCTCCAGCGCGACGTCCCGCCCGCCGAGCCCCACCGACCCGGCCGCCACGTTCGCGGCGAGGACCAGGACCGCCAGCCCCAACCCCACCGGCCCCGGGCCGGTCAGCGCCCGCACCGCCAGTGCGACGAGCACCAGCGCGGCGGCCGAGGTCGGCACCCGGCGCGAACGCGCGTACAGCACCAGCCACCTCATCGCGCCGCCTCCCCCGCCAGCACCGGCAGCCGGTCGTACCCCGTGCAGGAGAGCGAGGCGGCCCGCAGGTCGACGATCCGCGCGCGCTGCTCGGCCGGCCGCAGCGCCGTCAGGGCCTGCCACGCCGCGTCGGCCTCCGCCCACACCTGCAGCGCGTACGCGTCGCGGCCCCGCTCCTCCAGCGGCCGAAGCCCCGAGTCGTGCAGGGCCCAGCTCACGGCGACGCTCTGCGCGGCGACGTCGCCGCGACCCCCGCCCTCCCGGTCGTCGTTCCCGTGGCAACTCGGCGCCAGCCCCTGGGCGATCAGCGCACGGGTCAGCTCCCCGCCCGACGCACCGGCGAGCACCCGGTCGTCGAAGTCGACCAGGACCGCGTCGGCGGAGAGCCGGCGCGGTTCGCCGAGCGCGCGCAGGCCCGTGTCCTCGCGCACCGCGGTCGGCGCCCGGTCGCCCAGCACCTCGTGCAGCACCCGCAGCGCCTCCGTGCCGCGCAGCGCGAGCTCGGGCAGGCGCGCGCGGTTCGCCTGCGTCACGCACACCGGTCCGTCGCACACCGAGGCGGCGGCGGCCCGGTCGACGACCCAGCTGTCCCGCGGTTCGGCCGGCAGGACCGGCAGGGCCAGGGCCGCACCCGCCAGCACGGGGACCACCGCGAGCAGCCGGGCCCGCAGGCTGACCGCCGCCAGCAGCGCGAAGCCGGTGGCGAGCAGGCCGAGCAGCCAGAGCGCCTGGCCGAGATGCACCGAACCGGCCAGCGTCAGCAGCATCTCCCGCGGCTCCGCGGTCACCGGCGACAGCAGGGCCAGGCGGTTCGGCCCCGTGCTCGACGGCAGCACCCCTTCACTGCTCGGCCGAAGCAGCAGGCTCGTCAGCATCAGGGAGAGCACCACCAGGGCCGGCGGCGTGAGGACGTACGGCAGCGCCCGCGCGACACCCATGCCGAACACCGCCCCCGCGACCAGGGCCAGCGCCGCCACCAGCGAGATCGGCACCCAGTGGAAGGACGTGTAGGCGGTCGGACCCAGGGCCACCTGCACCCCGCCGACAAGGACCAGGAGGCCGAAACCCGACGCCACCGCGAGCGCGATCGCACCGGCCGGCAGCGCCGCCCGGCGCCAGGCCGGCAGCGGCGTGGTCGACAGCAGTTCGGCCATCCGCGAGCGGGACTCGCGCAGCCCGTACACCGCCCCCATGCCCACCACGAGCGGCCACCAGAATCCCAGCAGGTACCGGACCCACAGGGCCATCGAGGTCCACTGGGCCGTCCACCCCGCGGTGCCCCGCCACCAGACCCCGTCGATCAGGCAGAGGATCGCCAGGCTGCCGCCCAGCACGACGACTCCGGCCCACGGGGCGACGGAGCGCTTCAGTTCGATGCGCAGGACTCGTGCGGTCACCAGCTGCCTCCCGGCTGCCCGGAGGTACGGAGGAGCGCCGAGTAGCCGCGCTCCAGGGGGCTGTCGCCCGGATGGTCGGGGCTGCCCGCCGCGGCCAGGTCGTCCGGGGTGCCCTGGAAGACGAGCCGGCCGTCGGCGAACAGCACCACGTCGGAGCAGGCCGCCGCGACGTCCTCCACCAGATGGGTGGAGACGACCACACAGGTGTCGCGGCCGAGCTCCTGCAGCAGTTCGCGGAAGCGCAGCCGCTGCGCCGGGTCCAGGCCGGCCGTCGGCTCGTCCAGCAGCAGCACCGCGGGGTCGTTGACGATCGCCTGGGCGATACCCGCCCGCCGCACCATGCCGCCGGACAGGGTCTTCATCCGGTGGTCCGCACGGTCCGCCAGGCCCACCCGTTCCACCGCCCGCTGGACGGCCCCGGGGACGTCCGCCTTCGGAACCTCCTTCAACCAGGCCATGTACTCCACGAACTCACGCACCGTGAAGCGCTTGTAGTAGCCGAAGTCCTGCGGCAGGTAGCCGATCCGGCGGCGCAGGGCCCGGCGGTCGCCCGGCCCGCCCACGGAGGTGCCGAGCAGCTCCAGTTCGCCCCCGGCCGGGCGGAGCACGGTCGCCAGCGCCCGGATCAGGGAGGTCTTGCCCGCCCCGTTGGGCCCCAGCAGGCCGTGGGCGCCGATGCCCAGCGAGAGGTCGAGCCCGTCGACGGCCATCGTGCTCCGTCCGACCCGTACTCGCAGGCCGCTCGCCCGGATCTCCCAGGCATAGGTCTTGGGCGCGATGTCGGCCGCGCTCGTGGTGGGTGTCATGCGGTGGTCCCTCTCGGGGGTCGACGATGGTTCGGAGTCGTGGGTGCGCGCTACTGAGGGCGCGCCGCAGCGGCGGGTGGTGGGTACGCGTTGCGGCGGGCATGCCGCAGCGGTGGGTACGCCGGTCGTCGGGCGGTGTGTTCGGTACGTCGGGTAGGCGTCGGCCCCGGGCGTCACAGCGCCGAGTAGGCGCTCCGGCGGGCGATCACGGCGCCGATCCCGAGCGCGAGCAGCAGCCCCCAGGCCGGCAGCCGGTCCGGCTGCAGGACGTACTGGAGAGCGGCGGGTACCCGGCCGGTGGCCCACGCGGGCAGCACGGCGAGGGCGCCCCAGCCGGCCAGCAGCCCGGCGGCGGCGCGGGTCACGCCGACGACGCTGCCCAGTGCCAGCGCGGTGGAGGTGAGCGCCAGGGACGGCAGCAACCACTGGGCGGCCGTCACGGTCCCGGTCAGCCATCCCCCCACCAGGAGTGCGGGCAGGACCACCAGCAGGACCGCCGTGGTGCGCCGGAGGAGCAGCGGCAGGCCGGCCCGGGCCGTCGACGCCGTCAGTTCGTGCGCCGGGTCCAGGCCGCGCGACCAGGAGGCGGCGACCCCGCACAGCGGCAGCACGGGCGCGATCGGCAACACGGCCGAGGCGTCGCCGAGGAACACCGGTGACGCGACCGCGTCCAGCAGCAGCGCCGTCAGCGTGACCAGCACGGTCATGGCCAGCCACGGGGCCATGACCGGCGTCAGCCAGGCCGTGACCCACCGCGGTCGGCGCCCGCGCCACACCGCCCCGAAAGCAGCGGGCCGCCGGGGCTCCGCGTCCAACCGGGCATCCAGACCGACCCGGACGTCCTCGACGAGCGCGGCGATGCCGGGTGCTGCGCCGGTTGCCGAGTCGGCCACCGAGGCGGCCAGCAGGCCCCGGCACGGTGCACACGTCTCCAGGTGGGCCTCCAGCGCCCACACCGTGTCCACGGCCATCGTGGCGTCACCACGTGCGTAGTCGTCGATCAACCGCCTCGACGCGTGTTCCCCGCTCATGCCAGCGCCTCCCGCATCGCGATCCGGGCCCGGCGGGCACGGGTCTTGACCGTGCCTTCGGGCAGTCTGAGCAGCACGGCGGTCTCCCGGACGGAGAGCCCGTCGAGCACCGTCGCCTGCAGCACCTCGCGGAGTTCCGGCGCCAGCCGCCGCAGGGCGTCGCCGACGTCCCCGCCGACGGTCCCGGCGAGCGCCTCGTCCTCCGCCGCGGGGACGACCGCCATGACGGCGGCGGCGACCGGAGGTTCGGCGTGGTGGGCGCGGCGTCGGAACGCGTCGACCAGTCGGCGCGCCGCGATCGTCCACAGCCACCCGACGGCCGTCCCGCCGACCGCACTCCCGGCGAACGCGCCGGCCGCGCGCCACACCGCCAGATAGGTCTCCTGCATGACCTCGGCGACGATCTGCTCGTCCGCACAGCGGCGCCGCAACCGCACCGCCAGCCACGGCGACGTACGCCGGTACAGCTCGTCGAACGCCGCGCGGTCACCCCTGGCGACCAGCCGGACGAGGCGTTCCTCGTCCAGCTCGTCCCATGCTCTCCTGCGTGATCTCACACCAGCCAGACGCCCGATCCGGCGCCCGGGTTCTACATTCGGCGTGACCTGCGTCACAGCTGTTCTGCCCGTTCCACTGATCCCGACCGCACCCCGCGGCCATTTCGCTCCGGAAACGCAGAAAACCCCCGATCCGTGACGGATCGGGGGTCTCCCACAATGATTGTTCGGCGGCGTCCTACTCTCCCACAGGGTCCCCCCTGC